>NZ_JALQDH010000094.1:0-26286 GCF_023631365.1 Caballeronia sp. INML2
GACTTTAATGCGGCTGACCTGCCGACCACTCGGCCGTCTGCCGAACCATGGAAGCCCCCCGTTGTCTCCGTAGAGTCACGCGACATCGTCGGCGGCAGTCTGCCCATCTTCGTGGACCTAGCAAGCGCGCGCCCCGTCGACGCGTGGCTGCTGAAGGTTCTGGAACGACGGTCCAGATAAGGGCTTTTCGGCAAACCCTTAAGAATTTCGCGGCGCGGCCGCTATGACGTCATCTACCGTTGACCAACAGTTTTAGGGAGAAGGGATCTGCTGTGCCGCCGAGATTTATAGAAGCAGGAAACGAGATAAGCCTCGCGCTTTTGGACATCGAGTTCGACGTATTCGAGCAGTACAAGACGAAAGAAGACCGCATCGATGCGCGTCGCGCCGTCCATGAGCAGGTGCGTCAGAAGTACGGATTGGCGAGCGCTCGCGAGGCGGTTCGCTGTCGCGAGATCAGCGCGTTGGTCGCGAACCGGCCCTTAATGATGCATCTCTTCGACTATGACGAACTCAAAGCGATGTGCATGCTCAGGGTGAAGCCGGCACTCGTTGACCAATTCGTTGCAGCAAAACGAAGGACGTCGTCGTTTGGCTTACCGGATATTCTCGGATTGGCTCTCCGCGCGAAAGAGCGCCACGATTGGGGTTGGGACTAGGAGCGTCGATGCAACGATATGCGGTCGGAGAATGGGAATCGCTGTGGAGTAGCGAGCCCTACATGAAGCACCGGTTCGTGCTCGATCTTGAGTCGTGCACCGTAATCGCCGGCGAAGACCGCGTTCGTCGTCACTGGTGGTCGATGCGTCTTGAGCACGTCGCCTATATGCAGCAACTTCTCGACGAAACGTTCGATTCGATATGGGACGAGCCAGACGAATTCGGCTTTGTTCGTCAGGACGAGATACCGTCATGGGCGACTAAAGCATGGCCATGGCCGCCGTTGCCAGAGGTCGAAGAGGTCGAGAAGATGCTCGACAATCCCGACATCCCGCTAGAGCGCGACGAATCCGGCTGCATCGTCTTTCCGCCCCGCTTCGTCGCCGACGGACGGCAGTAGCAGCGGACAGCGCTGTTGCTGCCCGTCAGTCGAACTCGCGGCTCTTCAACGTGCCAAGGGCCGCTCGCGGATAAACGCTCAGGCCGCCTTTGCCTGCAAGGCGGCGTCGCGCTCGAGCGCGGCTTTTGCGGCCGCCTTCGTCTTGCCTGCTCGCGACGGCGGCTGGCAAATGCCGCACACCATCGAATGCGACGGCTCATGGGCGTGCGTGACGAACTTGCCGCGGCAACGCGTGCAGCCCGCGAGACGCAGGATGCCGGCGTCCTTGAAACGGATGAAGGTCCACGCGCGCGTCAGGTCCATCTGCAACGGCTCGCCGATCATGTCGAAATGCTCGGCGTAGAGCGAGTACGCACGAGTCAGTAGATCCACGCGGTCCAGCCCTTTGCTGTTCGCTTCCAGGAAGGCGTAGACGTTCGCAAACATCGACGTATGGATGTTCGGCGCCCACGTCAGATACCAGTCCTCCGAGAACGGCAGCATGCCCTTGGGCGGCGATGCACCCTTCACTTCGCGATACAGGCGAATTAGCCGTTCACGCGAAATCGTCGGGATTTCCGATTCCAGCACTTGCATGCGCGCGCCGAGCTTGATCAGCGCGATCGCGCGCATGACTTGAGCAGCTTCGGCAGCCAGGCTTTTGGAGGAAACGGTCGTGGTCATGGTTAGGCCGCCAGCAGAGCGTCATTGGTGGCGGTCGAGATCGAAGCTTCGTTGCTGCGACCAGCGAGGCCCGCGAGCATCGCATCGGCGCTCATGCGGAAAAAGCACAGCAATTGTGACGACGACGCGAGCTTTTCCGTTTGCGCCGGCGAGAGCTTGAGCAGCGTATCCGCCATTTCCGCGGACAGACCCAAATGCGACCGTGCCGCCTCGCAATCCGACGCCAGGACGCGTCGCGCGAGCATCAGGTACGACAGGTTTAATTCGCGGATCGAACCAAGGTCAGAAGAGGCGTGGATCATGGCGGCGGACTAGGTAGTGAGTTCGGCTTGCTCGTTGGCGCCGTTCGTCAGGGCGCGAGTGAATTGTCTGACTACGGACCGTCGTTTGCAACATTTAGTTACACGCGGTAGTCGTTTTCTACAGCAAATACGTCTCGCGCAATCGTTCGCGAAGGAAGTTTTATTTCCTTCTTTTCGATGTATGTCATATGCGTATTAACCAATCCAGGTGATCAAGACCGGATAGATATTGCTCAGCGGCATGCCGCTTGCAGCTTCCTTTCTGGTTCGCGCCGCGCGTGCGGAACGACGATTTCGGTAACGTCTACTCGATAAGGAGTTACCCG
This sequence comes from Caballeronia sp. INML2, assembly GCF_023631365.1. Classification (NCBI taxonomy): domain Bacteria; kingdom Pseudomonadati; phylum Pseudomonadota; class Betaproteobacteria; order Burkholderiales; family Burkholderiaceae; genus Caballeronia; species Caballeronia sp. INML2. The sequence continues at coordinate 2,352 of NZ_JALQDH010000094.1, forward strand.
ACTGATGCGCGAAAACGACAGAGTTACCTTCGCGATCGAATCAGACCCGGGCCGCTGACTTAGACCCCCGACCGTTCGCTGCCCGCATCGTGTAGACTACTGTACAAACATACAGTACGGGGTTGAACATGGGAGCGTTGGCCCTTGAAGACATTCATCCATCGATTTGGCGCGGCTCGCAACTGGCTTCTGCTCGCGTGAACGTCGTGCCGTGTGGATCTGAGACGCTTGCCGCAAAACTTCCGGGAGGCGGTTGGCCCAAAGGCGCGCTCACCGACTTACTGGTCCAGCAGCCCGGCGTTGGTGAGATGCGATTGCTGTTGCCGGCGCTCAAGGCTGTCGCGCAACGACGCATTGCTTTCCTGCAGCCGCCTCATCGCTTTCAACCCGAAGCAGCGGCGTACTGGGGCCTGCCTGAGACGTCGATTAACGTCGTGCATGCCCAGAAGACCGCCGATGCACTCTGGGCGGGCGAGCAGATCCTTCGCGCGGGTACGTTCGGCGCGTTGATCTTCTGGCAAACGCATGTGCGACCGGAAGCGCTACGCCGCCTGCACCTTGCCGCGCAGACGAGCGAATCGCTGTTCTTCATGGTGCGGCCGCTCGCTGCCGCGAGCGATACGTCGCCTGCCCCGCTTCGCATTGCTGTTCGCCCTGCGCGCGACAGCGTTTCATTGGAGTCTGTGAAGCGCCGCGGCCCGGCGCGTGATGAGCCGCTTGTCGTTGGATTGACCCATTCGCCTATCCTGTTGAATCGCCATGCAAGTGTGGATCGGCGTGTATCTGCCGCACCTCAGCCGAGAAGTCTTCCAGCCGAACTGGTCGTCCACGAGTGAGGCGGGCTTGGGGTCGGGCGTGGGCTTAGTCGTGCTCGACCACGAGCGTGTCGTTGCGCTCGATCAGGCAGCGCACGAGGCGGGTGTTCGCATCGGCATGCGCAAAGGCGGCGCTCTCACGCTCGCGCCCGATGCGCGCATTCACGACAAAGACGAACTGAAGGAGCAGCAGGCGGTCGCGGACGTGTCCACCGCCCTCATGCAGTTCAGCCCGCAAGTGTCGATCGCTGAGGAGCAGACGGTGCTGGTCGACGTCTCCGCGAGCTTGCGCTTATTCGGTGGCGTTCGCGCGCTCAGACGCGCGATCCGCGCCTCGCTCTCCGCCTTCGGCTTCACGGCGCGGATGAGCGTCGCGCCCACTGGCCAGAGTGCATGGCTCATGGCCCGCTATCGCGGCGGCCGACGTCTCTCCATCCGCTCGCTGATGCGTCAATTGCCGCGCTTGCCCGCCCTGCTCGTTCTTGAAGCCCGACGCTACGCCGACTGGTTCGACGGCCTCGGATGCACGAGCGTCGCGGACCTGCGGCGCTTGCCGCGCGCCGGTCTGAAAAAGCGCTGCGGCACGGCGCTACTGGATACGCTCGATCGCGCCGTTGGGGAAGCACCCGAACTCTACGAATGGGTCCAGACGCCGCCGTCGTTCAACGCTCGCATCGAATTACCCGATCGCGTCGAGCACGCGGAAGCCGTCCTCTTCGTGGCGCGCCGGCTCATCGTGCAACTGACCGGCTGGCTCGCGAGCAAGCAACTGGCACTCACGCGCTTTTCGATCGACCTCGAACATGAACGAGGGCGCGCGGCGTTGCCGCCAACGACGATTGAGGTGGCGCTCGCCGAGCCGACGTGGCACGAGGAACACCTGACGCGCTTGCTCAAAGAACGGGTTGGACGCGTCGAGTTGGCGGCCGCGGTCATCGCTGTGCGACTTGAAGTGAATGACGTTGAAGCCGCCGAGCCGCCGTCCGACACGCTATTCCCCGAGCCGGGCGGCAGCGCGGCCGACCACAACCGGCTAATGGAGTTGCTCGTCGCGCGTCTTGGCCACGAGAACGTCTTGCGCGCGGCACCTGTGGCCGACCATCGGCCCGAGATCGTATCGAACTGGGTGTCGGTGTCGAGCGATGTGAAAGGCTGTCCGCTGCCCGGCGATCAGCCGCGCCCTTCATGGTTGCTTGAAACGCCCATCCAGTTGATGACGCGCCAGCACCGGCCGTTCTACGGGAGCCCGCTGCGTACCGTATCGCCCGGCGAGCGCGTTGAAGCGGGATGGTGGGGCGGCGAGCTCGTCACGCGCGACTACTTCGTCGCGGAAGCGGACGACCATACCTGCTACTGGATCTACCGCGAGCGCGTCGGTAGCCGCGCCGCAGAAGATCCTCGATGGTTCCTGCACGGCCTTTTTGGGTGAAGCAATGGACGTGTACACCTCCATGCTGCCCGGCTATGCCGAGTTGCAGTGTTTCTCCAACTTCACGTTCCTGCGCGGCGCGTCGCACTCGGAAGAACTGATTCTGCGCGCCGAGCAGCTCGGCTATCTTGCGATCGCCATCACTGACGAATGCTCGCTCGCGGGGATCGTGCGCGCGCACGTTGCCGCGAAGGAAGCGAATGTCCGGCTCATCGTCGGCGCGCACTTTCAATTGACGAACGCCGACGGCAGGCCCGCCCTCGCCTTCACGGCGCTGGCCATGAACCGCAATGGCTATGGGAATCTGTCGGAACTGATCACGCTTGCGCGCACGCGCACGTCGAAGGGCACCTACCTGCTGACGCCGAGCGATCTTGCGCGGCCCGAAGCGCCGCACGAACATCTGAAAGGTCTGCCCGACTGCCTCATCATCCTCTCGCCCGAATATCCGGCGAAGGAGGAGCGACTCGATGCGCAGATGGAATGGCTCGCTCGCACGTTCGAGGGCCGTTGCTGGGCGGCGCTGACGCTCCACGCCCGCGCGATGGACGACATTCATCGCGGCATTGTCGAGTACGTCGCCGACCAGCACGGCGTACCGGTCGTGGCCACCGGCGCTGTCACCATGCACGTGCGTTCTCGCAAGCCGCTGCAGGATACGTTGACTGCCGTGCGCTTGAACCGGTCTATTGCCGAGTGCGGGTTCGAACTCGCGCAGAACGCCGAGCAGCACTTGCGGGCACGGCTACGGCTCGCGAATCTCTATCCCGAACGGGCGCTGGCCGAGACGCTGACGATCGCCAATCGCTGCACCTTCTCGTTGGATGAACTGCGCTACGAGTATCCGGACGAACTGATCCCCGAAGGCACCACTCCGACCGCCTACCTGCGACAGGAAACGTACATCGGCGCGCATCGCCGGTTTCCCCAGGGCATCCCGCACAAGGTGCAGACGCAGATCGAGCACGAACTGGCGCTGATCGCCGAGCTTCGATATGAACCGTACTTCCTGACGGTGTACGACCTTGTGCGCTTCGCGCGCAACGAGGGAATATTGTGTCAGGGGCGCGGATCGGCGGCGAACTCCGCAGTCTGCTACTGCCTGGGCGTGACTGAGGTCGACCCGGCGCGCAGCTCGATGCTGTTTGAACGCTTCATCTCGAAGGAGCGCGGCGAGCCGCCCGACATCGACGTGGACTTTGAGCACCAGCGGCGCGAAGAAGTCATTCAGTACATCTATCGCAAGTACACGCGCACACGTGCCGCGCTTGCGGCCGCCGTCACGACCTACCGTCCGAAGTCTGCATTGCGGGATTCTGGCAAGGCGCTGGGCGTCGATCCGATCATCGTCGACAAGGTAGCCAAGTCGCACCACTGGTTCGATTCCAGCGCGGACCTGCTTAATCGCTTCGTTGAATCGGGACTGGACACATCGACGCCGATCATTCAACAGTGGGCGAGCCTCGCGTCGCAATTGCTGAACTTTCCGCGTCACCTGTCGCAGCACACGGGCGGCTTCGTCATTGCGCGCGGCAAGCTCTCACGGCTCGTGCCGATCGAAAACGCCGCGATGGTCGATCGCAGCGTGATTCAGTGGGACAAGGACGACCTCGAAGCGCTTGGGCTGCTGAAGATCGACGTGCTGGCGCTCGGCATGCTCTCAGCGATCCGGCGCACGCTCGACCTGATCTCCAAGCAGCGCGGCGAGCCGTTCGAGCTGCAGGACATTCCGGCAGAAGACGCCGAAACTTACGAGATGATCTGCCGCGCCGATACCGTCGGCGTCTTTCAGATTGAGTCGCGTGCGCAGATGAGCATGCTGCCGCGCCTGCAGCCGCGCCAGTTCTATGACCTCGTGATTGAAGTCGCGATCGTGCGACCGGGACCGGTGCAAGGCGGCATGGTGCATCCATACCTGCGCCGCCGGCAAGGACTGGAACCTGTGTCGTTCCCCTCACCCGAGATGGAGACTGCGCTGGCTCGCACGCTCGGCGTGCCGATCTTTCAGGAGCAGGTCATGCAGGTCGCGATGCTCGCGGCAGGCTTCAGCGCAGGTGAGGCGGATCAGCTTCGCCGCGCAATGGCCGCATGGAAGCGCAAAGGCGGCCTGCAGCACTATTACGATCGCATCGTGAACGGCATGCTCGCGCGCGGCTACGACCGCGAGTTCGCGGAATCCATCTTCGCGCAGATTCAGGGCTTCGGTGAATACGGCTTTCCGGAGAGCCACGCGGCGAGCTTTGCACTCCTCGTCTATGCAAGCTGCTGGCTCAAGTGCCACGAACCGGCTGCGTTCCTCTGCGCGATGCTCAACAGTCAGCCGATGGGCTTTTACTCGCCGTCGCAGCTCGTACAAGACGCAAAGCGCCATAAGGTGCGCGTGCTGCCGATCGACGTCACCATCAGCAACTGGGATTCGTATCTTGAAGGCGACGGCTCGATGGCGCCGGTGCGGCTCGGCATGTCGCTCATTCGCGGCATGCGGGACGAATCGGCCGCGCGCGTCGAGGCCGCGCGGGCGGTGCGCGCTTTTGAATCGGTCAACGACCTTGCCAACCGTGCACGCCTCGATCGTCGCGACCTCCAGTTGCTCGCGGACGCGAACGCCCTTTCCGCGCTATCGGGGAATCGGCGTGAGGCGCTCTGGCAGGCGGTGGCAGCGGTACCCGACAAGGACTTGTTGCGCGCAACGACGCGCGATGAGGAACTGCCGCTGCTCGCCGCGCCGAACGAGGCGCAGGAGATCGTCAGCGACTATCGCTCGACGGGCCTGACATTGAACCGGCACCCGCTTGCCTTGCTGCGCGAACGGCTCAACGAGAAGAAAATCTTCGCAGCCTCGAAGCTCGCCGCCTATCCGAACGGTCGGCTCGCCAAGGCATGCGGCATCGTCACCGTGCGCCAGCGGCCGGGCACCGCGAACGGAGTGCTATTCATCACGCTGGAAGACGAAACTGGCCAAATTAACGTGATCGTCTGGCCGTCTTTGGTCGAGAAGTTCAGGAAGGAAGCGCTCGGAGCTTCCTTGCTCGGGGTGTACGGCGTGTGGCAGAAGGAAGGAGAAGTAAAGCACCTCGTCGCAAATCGACTCGTCGACATGACCGCGCTCCTCGGCAACCTAGCCACGTCGAGCCGAAATTTTCACTGAACTTGGCACCGCTGACCAAGATCGACCCGTTGCAGACGGTCATAGGCTCGCGGAGAAGGTCCGCTTTCAATACCGTGCTGCCGATGCCGTTACCCGGGTTCGTGCGCTTCGTCACGAAGATCCTGCGCAATAAAATCGACAAACGCGCGGATTCGATTTGACATCTGATGTCGTTGCGAATACACGGCGAATATATCGGCGTTCGGCGTATCGTGATCGGGTAGCACGACGACCAAAGAACCGTCAGCCAGATAATGTTTGATGTCCCACTCGGCCCGCATCAGGATGCCGTGTCCTTCAAGAGCCCACTTTACGGCGATCTCTCCATCGTTCGTTGTCAGCGTGCCATTGATACGCACAGCCTCGGTTTTGCGCGACGAGCCCCTTCCCGAAATCAGACGCCACACGCCATAGGCTTCGTCGCCCTGACGGATGCCAATGCAGTTGTGTCGCGTCAGGTCGTGCGCGGTCACCGGCATCCCCCGTGATGCGATGTACGAAGGTGCGGCACACAGCAAGCGCCGGTTCGCCGCAAGACGGCGCGCGACCACGCGCGTATCGGGCGGCTCGCCGAAGCGGATGCAGACGTCAAATGCATCGTCTGTCAGCGGCGGAGGCGTGACGGACAGTTGAAGTTGCACCGACACCTGCGGATATGTCGCGACGAAGCGCGAAATCGCGGGCGCCACATGGCTGCGCCCAAAACCGAGCGTCGCGTTCACCCGCAGGAGTCCCTTTGGACTTTTCTTCGCGGTACCCAGCAGTTCGGCCAGTTCGTCAATCTCGTCGAGGATTCGACGTGCGTGCTCAAGGTACAACTCGCCCTCTGGCGTGAGCATCATCCGGCGTGTCGTGCGGTTGATGAGGGCAACGCCCGCACGACTCTCCATCTGGGTTAAATGCTTGCTGACGGCCGCTGGCGTCAGGCCAAGTTCCCGTGCCGCCGCGCTCAGACTGCCTGACGCGGCGAGGGTCGAGAAGAAACTCAGATCGGACGGCTGGACGGTGTCGAGCATGGCCTCCACTTATGAATCCAAGTTAAAGATACTTTGAGTTTAGCACCGGTTTTTGTGTCTGGAGATGGGTAAAGTTCATTCACACCCACAACACCTGAAGGACGGAGACATGAAGACCTATCGCATCGCAACCATCCCCGGCGACGGCATCGGCAAGGAAGTCGTGCCCGCAGGCGCACAGGTGCTCCAGGCACTCGCAAAGACGACGAAGTCGTTCGCATTTGAGTTCGAAAACTTCGACTGGGGCGGCGACTACTACCGCCAGCATGGCGTCATGATGCCCGACGACGGCCTCGACTCGATCCGCGACAAGGACGCGATCCTGTTCGGCTCGGCCGGTGACCCGGACATTCCGGACCACATTACGTTGTGGGGTCTGCGTCTCAAGATCTGCCAGGGCCTCGATCAATATGCCAACGTCCGTCCGACCCGCATCCTGCCGGGCATCGACGGGCCGCTCAAGCGCTGCAAACCGGAAGACCTGAACTGGGTCATCGTCCGCGAAAATTCGGAAGGCGAATATTCCGGCGTAGGCGGCCGCGTCCATCAGGGACATCCAATTGAAGCGGCAACCGATGTGTCGATCCTGACCCGCGCTGGCGTCGAGCGCATCATGCGTTTCGCATTCCGTCTCGCGCAATCGCGACCACGAAAACTGTTGACCGTCATCACGAAGAGCAACGCGCAACGGCACGCAATGGTGATGTGGGACGAGATCGCACTCGAAATCTCGAAGGAATTTCCGGACGTCACATGGGACAAGGAACTGGTGGACGCATCGACGGCCCGCATGATCAACCGCCCCGCGACACTCGACACGATCGTCGCTACCAACCTGCATGCCGACATTCTCAGTGACCTCGCCGCTGCACTCGCCGGCAGCCTCGGCATCGCGCCGACTGGCAATATCGATCCGGAGCGACGCTATCCGTCCATGTTTGAGCCGATCCATGGCTCGGCGTTTGACATCATGGGTAAGGGGCTGGCAAATCCGGTCGGCACCTTCTGGTCCGTCGTCATGTTGCTCGAGCACCTTGGCGAAGGCGACGCTGCCAAGCGCGTGATGCAGGCAGTCGAGGCGGTCACCGCCGACACGTCCTTGCATACGCGTGATCTCGGCGGCACAGCCACGACGGCGCAAGTGACGGCCGCTGTTTGTTCGCTGATCGAGAAAGCTGCCGTCCCTGGCGCCAACGCCGCGTAAGCACGAACACATCCGCGTACTGGCATACCCCGCGCCGCGAGCCCACCCGCCGGTGGGCTCGGTCGAAAAGCGGGGACTGAATACCTGACATAAACGACATCGCCGCAGCGCTGCGCGGTCGGCTGAACTCGTCCTTACGCGACAAATACAACGCAGGAGACAAGATGTTCACCCCCCTCAATCTCGCACCATTCATCTCTGTTCTGGCTTGTGCGACGACACGAGAACAGACATGAAAACGGCCGCCCACTTAAAGTCGCCGGCGGACATCGACACGCGCAACGAACTGGATATCGATCGTCTGCTGCAAGACATGTTCGGGGCCGCTATCGCCACTGCACAACCGGCACTACGCGTGCCCGACTTCCTTCCGACACCGCCTCGCGGGCGAACCATTGTCATTGGCGCAGGCAAAGCGTCCGCAGCCATGGCAAAAGCTGTCGAAGATCACTGGACAGGTCAAATCGAGGGCCTTGTCGTCACACGTTACGGATATGCCGTTGCGTGCGAGCGAATCGAAATTGTCGAAGCGGCTCATCCGGTTCCCGATGAGAATGGGCTGAAAGCTGCTGGGCGAATGTTGCAGCTTGTCTCGGGACTGACAGCCGACGACCTCGTTCTCTGTCTCATCTCAGGAGGTGGATCTTCGCTGTTGCCGCTACCAGCTGAAGGCCTGACGCTGCAGGATAAGCAGGAAATCAATCAGGCCTTGCTATCCAGCGGCGCGACCATCTCCGAAATGAACTGCGTCCGCAGACACCTCTCGGCAATCAAGGGTGGTCGGCTTGCTGCGGCCTGCTACCCGGCCCGCGTCGTCAACCTGATCATCTCCGACGTGCCCGCCGACACCGCAAGCGATATCGCATCGGGGCCAACCGTGCCGGATACGACGACTTGCGCGGATGCGTTAGCAGTGCTGCGACGCTACGAAATTTGTGCGTCGCCCGCCGTCATCGATCTACTGGAAAGCAATCGCACAGAAACACTGAAGCCGGATGACCCGCGCTTGCTCACCGTCGAAACTCATTTGATTGCTACGCCTCAACTCGCTCTCGAAGCGGCAGCAACGCGGTCACGCGCGGCAGGAATTCAAGCGTACATCCTCGGTGACGCAATCGAGGGCGAAGCCCGTGACGTAGGAGCTGTGATGGCCGGCATCGCGAAGCAGGTTAGCCGACGCGGCCAGCCCTTCGTAACGCCCTGCATCCTGCTGTCCGGCGGTGAAACCACCGTCACCATCCGCGGCACCGGCCGCGGCGGTCGCAACGTTGAATTCCTGCTCTCGCTTGCGGTCGCGCTGAATGGTGAACCTGGTGTTTTTGCTATTGCGGGTGATACGGACGGCGTTGACGGCCAGGAGGAAATCGCTGGTGCATTGCTCAGGCCCGACACCCTGGCGCGCGCCCGGGATCGCGGCATCCGGCCAACCGAGCGGCTCGAAGACAACGACGCTCACGGCTTTTTTCAGGCGCTTGGCGACTCGGTCATCACCGGGCCGACGCTGACCAACGTCAACGATTTTCGTGCCATTTTCATTGCCGCTCAGCACGGTGATCTTTCAGGGAGTAGATAAGATGCGCCGCAATCGAAATGCAAAAATTGTTGCCACACTGGGTCCGGCCAGCACTAGCCGCGAAACCATTGAAGCGTTGTTCAAAGCGGGAGCGGATGTCTTCCGGCTGAACTTCAGCCACGGAACTCACGAGGATCATCAACGTCGTCTCGAAGTCATCCGGTCTATCGAGCAAGACGCAGGTCGGCCCATCGGCGCGCTTCTTGACCTTCAAGGTCCGAAGCTGCGGATCGGCACGTTCGTCGACGGCCCCATCAAGCTTGAGAAAGGCGCAACGTTTCGACTTGATCTCGACGCAAAGACTCCCGGTGACATCAATCGCGTCGCCTTACCGCATCCGGAAATCTTCGCGGCGCTCAAGGCGCAAACGAATCTTTTACTTGACGACGGACGCGTGCAACTCCGGGTCGAGCGTTGCGGTCCGGACTTCGCCGAAACCTCCGTTGTCGTCGGGGGCGCGCTCTCCGAGCGCAAAGGTGTCAATGTTCCTGACGTGGTGCTTCCGCTCTCCGCGATGACGGACAAGGACCGTCGCGATCTGGAGTTCGGCCTCACGCTGGGCATCGACTGGTTGGCGCTTTCCTTTGTTCAACGCGTCGAAGACATCATCGAGGTCCGAAAAATTGTCGGCGACCGCATAGGCATCGTCGCGAAGCTGGAAAAGCCTACGGCGATCGGAAGCCTTGATGCGATCGTCGCGGAAGCAGACGCCGTGATGGTCGCCCGCGGCGACCTGGGTGTAGAAATGCCGGCCGAGCAGGTGCCGGCAATCCAGAAGCGCATCGTGCGTGCCTGTCGCAAAGCCGGCAAGCCAGTCATCGTGGCCACGCAGATGCTCGAGTCGATGGTTACAGCCCCTGTTCCTACGCGAGCAGAGGCCTCTGACGTCGCGACGGCCATCTACGACGGCGCCGACGCAGTGATGCTATCTGCCGAATCGGCCAGCGGCAAATATCCCGTCGAAGCCGTACGGATGATGGATCTCATCATCGCCCAGACAGAAGCCGATCCGTACTACCGCGAGGTGATCGCGGCCTCGCATGCGGCACCTCATGCAAATACCGCGGATGCAATCGGGTATGCGATGCGCCATGTCACAGGTCTGCTTAACGCGGTCGCGACGGTCGCCTACACGAGTTCCGGATATTCGGCGCTGAGGATGGCGCGTGAACGACCGTGTGCGCCGATTATCGGCATGACCCCACGACAAGCTACGGCCCGTCGCCTGGCTCTTGGGTGGGGTGTCCACCCCGTCCTTTGTGACGAAGTCATCGACGTACTCGAAGTCAGCGACCTAGCGTGCGACACCGTCCGCGAAGAAGGGTTTGGAGAAGCAGGACAGACCGTCGTGATTTCTGCGGGAGTGCCTTTTGGGACACCCGGCACAACCAATCTTCTACGTATCGCGCAAATCCAGTGAGGACGATATGACACGCATTCAAGACGTCAAGGGCTTCGAGCTGCTCGATTCCCGAGGCAATCCGACCGTCGCGGCGCGGGTGACACTCGACGATGGATCGAAAGGGTTTGCGGTGGCGCCGTCCGGCGCATCGACCGGCGCGCGCGAAGCGCTGGAACTACGCGATGGCGACAAGTCGCGATACGGCGGCAAGGGTGTGCGGCGTGCGGTAAGCCACGTCGATGGCGAGCTGCGCCAAGCGTTGCTCGGGCTGGATGCCGCCGATCAGCCGGGCATCGACCGCCGCATGATCGATCTCGACGGAACGCCGACAAAGGCACGTCTCGGCGCCAACGCGATCCTCGCGGTCTCGCTGGCATCGGCGAAGGCGGCTGCGGCATCGGCGGGCCTGCCGCTGTACCGCCACGTCGCGACGATGCCGAGCGCCCGCCTGCCCTTGCCGATGATGAACATCATCCACGGCGGCGCGCACGCAGACAACAACGTCGACCTGCAGGAATTCATGATCCTGCCGCTCGGCGCGCCGAGCTTCTCGGAAGCGTTGCGCTGGGGCGTCGAGGTGTTTCATGCATTGAAGGGCGTGCTGAAAGGCCGGGGGCTCTCCACATCGGTCGGCGACGAAGGCGGGTTCGCGCCCGATCTGTCGTCGAATGAGGCCGCGCTCGACACGATCATGCTCGCGATCGAGACCGCCGGGTTCGCTCCCGGCAAGGACATTGGCCTCGGACTGGATACCGCGAGTTCAGAGTTCTTCCACGACGGCAAGTACGTGCTGACGTCGGAGAACCGCAGCTTCGATTCGCAAGCCTTCGTGGACTACCTCGCGAAGATCGCCGATGGCTACCCGATCGTGTCGATCGAGGACGGCATGTCGGAAGGCGACTGGGAAGGCTGGAAGCTCCTGACCGATCGTCTCGGCGGCCGCGTGCAACTCGTCGGCGACGATTTGTTCGTGACCAACACGGAGATCCTGAAAGAGGGGATCGAAAGGAAGGTGGCGAACTCGATCCTGATCAAGCCCAATCAGATCGGCACGCTGACCGAGACGCTCGCTGCCATCGCGATGGCGGATCGCGCGGGTTACTCGTCGGTGATCTCACACCGCTCGGGTGAGACCGAGGACACGACGATCGCCGACCTCAGCATCTGCACCGCTGCAACCCAGATTAAGACCGGCTCGCTCTGTCGCTCCGACCGCGTGGCGAAGTACAACCGTTTGTTATTGATCGAGGCGGAAGTCGGTGCTGAGGCTTTTTATTCCGGGTCTCAGGCGCTTGCGTCAGTTCGAAAGGCGTACCACGCAAGAGCGGTCTAAAAAGACCAGGTTGCAGAGCGAATCCAAACTTGAGGCCGCATAAGACGGCTGTTTATCAATCAGATATCTGAAGTAGGAGACATATCATGGATCAGGATCTCGAAAAGCGTACCTTGCGCAAAGTCACTTGGCGTATCGTGCCTTTCATTATGCTGTTGTACTTTATCGCCTATATTGACCGGGTCAACATCGGCTTTGCGTCCCTAACGATGAGGACGGACTTGGGGTTCACTGCCTCGATCCTCGGTTTGGGTGCTGGGATCTTTTTCTGGGGCTACTTCTTGTTTGAAGTGCCTTCGAACATTGCTCTGCACAAAGTGGGCGCCCGTTTGTGGATTGCTCGGGTTATGCTCACGTGGGGCATCATTTCCGCGTGCATGGCCTTCGTGAAAGGGCCCACAAGCTTTTACATTGTTCGTTTCCTTTTGGGCGCAGCCGAGGCAGGCTTCTTTCCGGGCATCATCCTGTACCTCAGCTATTGGTTCCCGGCACGTCATCGCGCAGGGGTGGTCGCTTTTTTCATGGCCGCGGCTCCGATCTCTACCGCCCTCGGGTCACCACTCTCTGCCGCATTGCTCGAAATGCACGGTGTCATGGGTTTGCACGGCTGGCAGTGGATGTTCATTCTGGAAGCAATACCGGCGGTGATTTTGGGTATCGTCGTCTTCTTCTACATGACGGACAGGCCCGAAAAGGCGAAATGGCTTAAGGACGATGAGCGCGCCTGGCTGGTCGGTGTAATGAACGACGAAAATGCAAGGAGAAGCTCAAGCGGCGCAAAGCACGGAATTATCAGTGGCCTGGCCAATCCTCGTGTGCTCGCATTGTCCCTGATCTACTTCGGTACCTCCGCGGGCTTGTACACGCTTGGGATCTGGGCGCCTCAGATCATCAAGCAACTGGGGGTTTCGTCGATGACGGTCGGTTTGCTCAATGCGATTCCTCCCACTGTGTCCGTGGTAGCAATGGTCTTATGGTCGCGCCATTCTGACCGTACCAACGAACGCACTTGGCACGTGGTGATTGCATGTGTGGCGGCGGCAATCGGGCTTTCGGTTGCGGCGGTTTCCAGCAGTGTTGTCGGTCTGATTGCCTCCCTGACGCTGGTCAATATCGGAATCAGTTGCGCCAAGCCTCCTTTGTGGACCATGCCGACCATGTTTCTGTCCGGTGCTGCGGCCGCCACGGGTATCGCCACGATCAATTCAATCGGTAATCTCGGCGGATTTGCCGGCCCTGTGATAATTGGGTGGGTCAAGGACCAAACGGGTAGCTATGCCGGCGGGCTCTATTTCGTTGCCGGTCTCCTCGTGTTGTCCGCTGTGATGACGCTGCTGCTAGCTCGCTCGCAGAAGTCGCCAGTCACGCCCGGTAGTGCGGCGGTGCATTGAATGTCCAATGCAGGCCCTTAAGCTCAATCCGTTGTCGTCGCAGTCCGAGCTGATCGGAGATGCGACGGCAACGAGCTCCCGGCGCCATTGAACATCCGGGCGAGGGTCGACTACGCGGGCAGCATGTACGGTCAAAGTTTTCCATAGTCATAGCATCAACGGTCTAAGGCGACGGTCCGCGACGACGTCTGCCGATCCGCCGGCGCAACAGTGGCGCCGAACGCACCGGGTCGCCCGGCAGGTTCCGCTGAAAAGGAAGTATCGCCACGTTTCGGGTGTGTTTCTTTCGGATGCCGGAGCGGCTGCGGGCATTGCAATGATCAACTCGGTTGGCAATCTCGGCGGCTTCGTCGGACCCTTTGTGATCGGTTGGCTGAAGAAAGTGACCGGAGGTTATTCGGCCGGGCTGTATGTTGTGGCTGCGACGTTGGCGGTATCTGCCATCGTGACGTTGATGCTGCGTCGGCGAGCACACCAAACATACGCACCGGTTGGCGAGCGGCACGGTCACTAAACGTACTCATCGTCGGGCATCGACGCGGTCGGCATATGGATTCAATCTGGCGTTGGCCGCCGCCGGAATCTCATTGATGTCGCAAAGGTGGCTTACTGAGAGACTTCATTGAAAGCGGTCGTTCGGTGCCACGCCTCCGACCGTCCCTTCCTGGCCGATCTCGGTCGAGGCTAAGACCCTTGGATCCCTCTACGTCAGAAAGCATAGGACGCATCGCCCCAACGTCGTAGGACACGATAGTCGTGTTCGGGCAAGACGATCAACCCGGCTTCCGCTGCCTCTAACACGCGCTCCATCTGCCCGCTTTTCACCAGGTTGCCGTGCAGCCCGTAGAAGTACCACGCGAAGGGCATTCCGATTCGTTCGTCGAACTGCGTGAGCTTTCCATACAGGCTGTACACGTCGAGGTTCCGCGTGCTCTTCAACTCGGCGACCTTGCGGGTATGCGCCCACTGAGGGACGAAGCTCAGTTCTCTGTCGCCCTGCTGGTCAACGTAGTCGTGGGTAGCGAATGTCCAGCGTTGGCAGGCGCGCTCCCCGCTGCGGCCGGCGCTTGAGTCCGCCCAGTCATCGAAGAAACGGCGACCTGACCATCGCATCTGGTCGTAGCCGGGCGTGAGCTCTCGGATGGTCAGACTGCGCTGCTCACCGGTATTGCAGTCTGTCTCGATCACACGTCGATCGCCGTCCGCGCGATGGCGAGCGAGATAAAGATCCTCCGCGAGCGCCGCGAACCGATGCATGTCGATTACTTCTTGAAGCCGATAGCGCGGCACGCCGAGTTCGCACCGTTCGAAGCGCTCCTCTGTCCCCATGCTGCTGGAACCATGCCGCAGATCTGCGACGTCGCGTAATCCCTCGCGGTCCGTACGAGGAAAAAGCTCGCGCTCAACGAACTCTTGCTCCTCCCAAACCGCGACCTGAACGAAATTGTCCTGTTGGCCACCACGGTCATGAACGAAGTAATGCAGCAATCGCTGGCTTTCAGTGAACAGGTATCCCGCATCCTTGTGCGCTAGCCAGACCTGGCGCGCAGAACCGCCGTGCGCGGCCAACTGCGCCTCAATCCACGTTCGATAGTCAGGTGAAATTTCGCGGCCCTCGGCATCAATGATTCGAGCCGGTGATGAACCGTAGGTATCGCGCGTCATGACGTAACGCAGAGACCGGTAGTCGGTGCGTGTCGCGAACGTCGCCAACAAATCGGCGTGCTTTTTGGTGACCGGCGTTGCTGCGACGATCGTGCCCAATACGTCCGTTTGTAGCTCGTACTCTTTGCTCATGCTGGTGTCCTATAGCCGAGGGACGCTTATCGTCACAGGCTCGCGGCTCGACGTGAGCGCTGTCTTTGGCGCAATGTGAATTCAGGGAAATTTGCTCGTCGGGTACTTCTCGAAATTCGCAACGAACTGCATAGTAAGCCCTGCTGCCAACATCGCTTTTCGGCCAGATGCAACCTCTCTTTGGAACGCGAATGCTCCAAGACAAAGGACGAAAAGCAGGATGATAGGCGCGACTGTCTGCGTCCATTGCAAAGCGCCGGAAAGCTCCGCCCCTGCTTGAATCAGCGAACGAGTTATGAGCACGCTGCCGCAACAGAAGACGGCTGCCGCGCAGGCCGTGACCAGAGATCGCCTTCGGCGCTTTCGCGCGTACACATAGAGCGCTATCGCCTCCCACTGCGGCTTGGTGAAAATACTCCCATCGATCTGCATTAGCCAGTTACCTGTGGATCAAACGGCGCACTCGCGTCAGCGCTGAGCGCACATACAAAGATCACGACCGCGAGGCCGAAGCCGATCGCTCCACCTATGCCACCGGCTTTTGAAACATCAATCGTGGCGTAGTGCATGTCAGTGGCCACCAGATTTATCGCCTTTCCCACCAGTAGCCCACAAGGGCCAAGGCCGCCGGAGAAAACTCCGACGAGGGCAGCAAGCCCGAAGATACGTAGCAGATCGTCGTTCCAAGCTATGTCCATTTCTACCTCTATTCTCGCTGCCGCCGGGTTCCGCTGAGCAGCCGACGCTTTGCTTTCTAATTGGGCAGTGCGTGCTTGCGTAGCAGTGCCCTGATCGCATCATCGACGGTCGACCGGAGCACAAACTCCGGACCTTGCGGAAGCAGCGCGGCGAACGCTTCACTCAACGAGTACGCGACCTCGGCCACATCGCGTTCACGAACGATTACCCTCAATCCAGCGGTAAGTTCGGCTTCAAGTTCACGATCGTTGATTCGGAGTTCGATAGTAGCCATAGTCTCATCTCCTAATGCGTGCGTCGTTTTCCTTACTCGTGGTCGCGAAGGTCCGACAAGGATTCTTCGAGCATGTCCGCCGCGTCCAAATGGAGCCGCACCACGGTATCGGTTAGCGGCTCGCCGCTGGGCATCTTGCGTGACTCAGCAGGATCGCGCAAAACGTTAATCGCTGCCCGCAGAGCAAGCGCTGGAGTCAAATTGGACATGGTTCGTTTTCCGTGTTCAATTGCTCAGCCAGTTCTCAAGCTTGACGCCCGGGTAACTGGCAAAGTCTTTTGTGTTGTTCGTGACCAGGGCAACGTCGAGCGCAACTGCATGTGCGGCGATCAGCTTATCTAGGTGGTCCTTCTTGCGCTCCCGAGTAGCCTCACGAATCGGGCCGTAGGCCACCGCCGCCGCAGCATCGAACGGAGCCACCGGAATGTCTTCGATTAACGTGGCGAGGGTGCGCCGCTCTTTCGCCGGATTTGCACAAACGGCAACACCGTATTCCAACTCTGCATACGTGATAGCTGACATGACCACGTCACCGACAAAGCACTCCGCGAAGCGTTTCGCCACCTGCTCGGGCTGGTTCTTCATCAGGTAGATGCACATATTGGTGTCGAGCATGAAGCGCGGCATTACAGGCCCTCGCGTTCTGCTTGTTCCTGCTCGCCTCGCCCCTCGGCCATAAAGTCGGGGCTGAATTTGGCGAATTTCTTCAACACACCGGCGAGCGGTCGGCGCGCCGGTCGGATGCGGATTTCATCGCCCACGCGTTCGATCTCAAGCTCAAGGTCGCTGCGCTCATAGGCGAGGTCAGCAGGAATGCGGACGGCCTGGGAATTGCCGTTCCTGAAAACTCGCGTCGTTTGCATTTCGCTCCTCGTCGCGTGTGTACAATGGATGTACTATAAGCGATCGGCACTCAAATGTAAATACGCGTGTGTACGCGACTAGCCGGGCCGAACCAATGAGGCGCCGGCGTTTGCGACTATTCGCTCGACGGGCCTCAGACTGGCATCCTCTTGCGCTCAACGAGAAGAAGATCTTCGCGGCGTCGAAGCTCGCCTCCTATCCGAACGGTCGGCTTGCCAAGGCATGCTCCGCTTCGTCGACCTCGGATCCCGGCGGCCAAAGCATCGTCACGATGAACCGCGCTAGGGTTCCGCGTAGCTTCGTCTCCGCTTGCGCGGAATCCCTTTCCGCCTCCTGCGCCAGCTCAAGAACGACGAGGATGCCGTCGGTAAGGGCCGTGAGCGTGTGCAGGGGGTTCGCCGCCGTCGCCGGTCCGAAGGAACTTGGCGTGTCGGCGAGACCGGGGACAACGGGCTCGAGGTCGCTCGGAGAAAGGCAGTCGCCCTCTTTCAGCGCGAACAGCGGCTCGGGGAGGATCATCGGGTCAGCCGCCTGCACGGTGAACAGGACCGGACTGTCCGCGATTTTCATGACGCGCCGCTTGTGGCGCGCGTAGGCTTCCACTGCGCCAAGTCGGAGATACGTCGACCGTCGATGCGAGAAAGCCATAGAGTCGGATGCGCGGACCTCGGCGCGAAAGGTAGACGCGTTCAATTTTACCCACGCGAAGCTATGTCGATGGTTTCCGAACTCGTCGCAGAACTTTTAAGCCAACTTGGCTTTCTTAACTGCGTCGAAGCCGTCGGTAGCGTCGAACAGGGATCCGGAAATCTCCGCGATCAGTCTCGCCTGGCACTCCGGCGTAAGGCGCTCGCGGCGGCCAAACTGTTCCACTGCCGCCCGCAGGCTTTCGGCCGCGGTCCCACCGTCTATGTGATCGATCGTTCCGGCATGAAAAACGGTGGCAATACCATGGCTGCGCAAAATGCGCGCAAAGTCTCCCAACTGTGAAGGGAGGTGCGACGCTGACTGCCAGGTCGCAAGCTCTTTCTCAAGACGCTCGATCTTCTCGGCCATCGCTTTGATTGACGCGGATTCGGCTAGGGCGCTCATATTCGTGTTGTTTGTGGGTCATCAGCGGCGTCTATCTGGCAGCGGATCAAGTTGTTATCTTCGTTCAGGCTTTCCGGCTCTAATTGCTGCGGCGCTCACGTATCCGATGCGTCACTTGCCATGCCAGAAACACGGCGGGTGCGGAGAAGAGAAGGATTTGCCCGATCAGTGAGCCGGGCCACATCATCCGAGCTATGACAGCCCCGCAAATAAGCAGCGCGACGAATGCCGTCGTAAAAACCTCCGTCTGCATTTTTCCTCCGGGTTTCCCGTTGTTCGATCTTTTTCGGTCAGTTCAAGGCCGAGCCTTGTCCCGGCGCTCTCATCAGTACACGAACCGCTCTTAACGATGAGGCCGACAGCAGCAACAAGGACAAACCAAACGCCAGCATCGACCATGAAAAGACGGACCGCGAGGTTGCCGCCGAGTCAAGCATGCCCTGCGCCTCCAGCTTCCGTTCCCGGACATTTTCTACAGACGCCTTCGCCTCAGCGCTATCACCATGCATCACCTGATTAGTCGATACTGCAATGAGCGTCGCCGCCAGCGTCGCATTCGAATTCGCAGACAACGACGTTAAGGCCGTCGCTGCGCTAATACCCGTCGCGCCGACAGCCACCATCAACGCGATTGCGACAACTTTGTTTCCAACCATTTTCATCTACCTCACCAGTTTTTTGCTTTCACTCGCGGCCTGAACCGCGACTTCGACGTGTCAACGCCCGCCCACCCTTCTATCGGTCGCTTGACGCCGGGCTTTAGCGGTTCTGCTCCGTTCGGCGGCCGCGCTCAACCTTGCGAACGATACATCGCCGGCCATCGTCAGTTACGGGCGAAAGGCGCTCGAAAAATCGTAGCTTTCGCCCGCTCAGTAACCGGCGTTCTGTTCACCATGCTCATGCTGATCCGGGCTGGCATACCGAATTCGCAATAGTCCGCAGCGCGACCCTGCGGTGGGCGGGACTGCACCGCCTTGACACGCGGCTATCCGGACAACACTGGTTTGTCACCGATCCGCGCGCTTGCGACCGGATCGGTGAAGAGAAGAAACGATCAGAGCGCCGTGGAGGCGTCCACGAATTAACGAGGCTTGATTTTGAAAAGATTGTGTTTTGTATTGCCGTCCGTCCGCGTCACTGCGTTGACCGCGCTGACCATCGCCGTACTCGCCGCGTGCGGTGGCGGCGGTTCCTCCGACTCGAACAGCACGAGCAAACCCGCGGGCGCTGGTTCCACCAACGCGGGCAACGAAGCCGGCTCTGTCGCCGCATCGCAGAAGGTGACATTCCTGCCTCCCGCGTCCAACCCGCAGCAGGTTACGCCCACAGGCGACGCGACAGTGGACGGCATAGCGTTCACAAACGCGGTTCGCCACAACGTCGGCTACCCGACGGCGATCGCAGTCGACAACGGCCTAACGACGTCATCGCAAAATCACGCCGCGTACCTAGTAGCGAACTCGACCATGGGCCACTACGAAACCGCTGGCCTGCCGGGCTATACGGGTGCATCACCTTTTGGCCGCATTGCGGCCGTGGGTTTCCCGAACGCTGCAACGGAGGTAACTATCTCGGGTGATGTTCGCGCATTCTCTAGCTCGCTGACCGCAGTCCAATTGATTTTTGACGCTCCCTACCACCGAATGGCGATGCTGGCGGACTACGCGCGCATGGGCGTAGGCAGTGTGAACAGCGCGACGTGGGGGGCCTTCAACATCGACTTCGGAGATCAGACCACTGACCTCAGTTCGTCGCAGGTTGTCGCTTATCCGTACGCTGGCCAAACAGGTGTTCCTACCAGTTGGTACGCATATGAAGACCCGGACCCGTTTGCCTCTGCGCCGCAGTACAGGCAGACCAACACCGGTTATCCGGTCACGATCCAGGGGAAGCTGTTTTCGAAGCTGAGTTCGGTGCACATCAGCATAAGTGACAGCGGCGGCAACACCGTGCTGTGTCAACTGCAAACGCCCGAAAACGACTCGCACCTGACGTCTGGCGCCATGTGCATCCCGTTCGCCCCGCTCACTGCCAGCTCGACGTACACGGTGCATGCAGTTGGCGTACTGACAGACTCCTTTGCAACGGGCGCGCCGGCGCATCCAATGGACCTGACGTGGTCATTTACCACGGCCAGCCCCAGCGATGCGAAGGCGAAAGCAGCTAGCCATGCCGTTCGCCCGCCGATAGTTCAATAACCGCCCTTTGACCCAGGGAGCGCGGTTTTGACCGGTCCCGTCGACCGCCGTCCGCGCTCCAACAAATGACACTGTTTGCCCATGCCAAACCATATCGCACCGGTGGCGTTGATCGCCGTTCTAGTCGCGCTTCTTCTCGCTATCGCGAGCAAAGCAGTCGCCTCGAAACCGAAGTACAAAGCAGTGCCACTTCTCACACCCAACGAGAAGGAGTTCTTCGGGCGACTTCGTCGCGCGCTGCCTGAGGCGTGCATCTTCCCGCAGGTTGCGATGTCCGCGATTATCCAACCCTGCGCTACCGGCAAGCAAAGGATGGTTGACTTGCGCCGCATCTCGCAGAAACGCGTGGACTTCGCGGTGTACGACAAGAGCCTGACTCTGCTTGCCGTCATTGAGCTCGATGATCGGACCCATGATGCTGCTCGGGACGCTGTCCGGGACGCATATCTGACGAGCGCTGGCATCCGGACGATACGCTTTGAGTCTAAAGCAAAGCCCGACGAGCAGCGTATCCGTGCAACGCTTTACCCGTCCGAAACCGTCAGCAGTTCCACGACAGGCTCATCTCTTTTCGCGGGCGTCTGAGGCCGGCGTTGGTTCCTTGACTTCGCGGGGGTGTCGATAGGCTGGTTAATGACGCGAATGAATCCGCGTCGCTATCGTCACCCACACGAGGTATTACATGGACCCGAAAAAGAAAGAGCCCGTCGACGCGATCAAGTCGCTCATCGACGTCATTCAAGCATCCTTCGCGACCGCGTGGAAAGCGGTCCTCCTCCTCGGCGGTGCCGTGTTGATCGCCTACTGCTATTTCGAAAGCATCGTGCCCGAGGGTTTATCGCTCGGCGATGCATTTTTCCTCGCCTCCGCTGCGTTCTCATTCACCTGCATTGCGCTGATAGGCATAGGCTTCGGTGCCTTCGCGGCGTTGTGGGCGCTCAAGCTTTTCGTCGTCGCAAACAACTTCCGCCTCAAGCGGCGCGGGGAGCCGCCGGCAGCTTCGCTGCACCGCGCAGTCGATAACGGAGCAACGGTGTTTATGTCGTTGATCGTTACGCTCGCGTTTGCCTCCACGTTGGTTCTTCTGAGAGATCAATCGCCCGATGCGCGCATGCACGCGACGTTGTTGTTTTTCGCAGCTGCTGGCCTAATCGGCGGGATCCTCCTGCTCATCGTCCCCACCAAGGCACAGCGACCCAGCATTCGCCTGACCGTGAGTTTTCTTGCGATGACGATCTTCGGTTTGCTCGTAGCAACCCGCCCCGCCTTGTTAAATCTGGCAATGGTCAACCTCGGCGTGCGGTCGGCGCCCGGTCAAGTCGTGGTCTTCTCCGACGCTGAACACACGCAGTTGGCTGCGATCGCGACGGCCAGCGGAGTACAGGTGCAATTCTGCAAGCTTCCGACCACCGATAAGTGGGGGACGCGCGACGCCCGCGCCGTGTGGCATGGCGTGGGCGGCAGTTCCTACGTTCGGCTCTTCGACGAGACAAACGGGTCGCGCGACGTGCTCGTGCGGGCGAACCGCGCGGATGTTGAGGTGATCCGCGGGGAGCGGACCGGCTTCGACTGCCCTCCGCAGGTGGCCGCTTCTTCGGTCGGCAAGTCGTCATGACCCGCATCTACGCGACGCTGCGAAAGCGATACACCGCTGAAGCATTGAAAGGCATGGGGTTCGTCAAGGACGGCGGACTTATGGTGAAGCGCGGAGCGATGCGTCGCGTCCGCGCCCAAGCTTCGAGCCTCGACGGCATTTGGTGGCGAGTGACCCCGCTCGAGCGCCGCTGGCGTTAGGCAGTGCGGATAACGGAAAGACGCTCAAAAACAGGCGTCTTTCCAAATCCTAGACGCGCTCACGGCCGGTAGCCTTGTCTTCGCTCATGAAAGCGTCTGCGCAGTGACCGCGCAACCGCTGCTGGCTCAATCGGCCGTTGCGCCATAAATCAAGAATTCACGACTACAACGAGGAACCATGAAGCTCAAAATAATCGGCATCGCCGCCCTGTCCGTTTTCGCGCTGTCCGCTTGCTCACAGATGCAGCCGGGCGCGCAATCCGCCAAGACGGCGGCGACCGGTTCCGCTGCCGGCGAAGCGTCGCAGAACGCCAATGCAGGCCTGCGGCACTGCCCGGCGCCGCTCGGCACCGTGGCCATCGTTGAGGATACGGAAGCGCCGTGGTACGGCCTTCTCACCGGTCAATACCAACTCGGCTCGACGGTTCCGGTCCTCAAGCTGCTCGTCCAGCAAAGCAACTGCTTCGTGATCGTCGATCGCGGCCGCGCGCTCGGCACCGCGATGGGCGAACGCGCCCTGAACGCATCGGGCGAACTGCGCAAGACCTCGAAGATGCATAAAGGCCAGATGGTTGCGGCCGACTACACGATCAGTCCGAGCGTGACCTTCAGCAACCGTGACGCCGGCGGCGGTGCAGCGGGCCTGCTCGCCTTCGTGCCTGTCGTCGGCGGCGCATTGGCGGGCGTCGCGGGCACGATGAAGGCGCAGGAAGCCTCGACGATGCTGACGCTCGTCGACAACCGCTCCAGCGTCCAGTTGGCGGCCGCCGAAGGTTCGGCGCGTAACGTCGACTTCGGCATGCTGTCGGGCGTGTTTGCGGGCGGGTTTGGCGGCGCAGGCGCTGCGGGCGGCGGTGCCTACGCACGCACGGCGCAAGGCAAGGTCGTTGTTGCTGCTTTCACCGACTCGCTCAACAACCTCGTTGGCGCAGTTCGCCAGTACCGGGCGCAGAACGTAAAGGGCGGCCTCGGCAACGGCGGCGCTCTCGTCGTCAACTAAGTGAACTGGGGCGGGAGGTCGAAAGCCTATCCGCTCCTGTTAAGACTTCGCTTAAGTGGGCCGTTATAGCGGTCTCATCGAACCATCAAGGAACCCGACATGCGCCTCTTTCTCGCCATCATCATCCCGTGGCTCCAATTTTTCACCATCGGCCGTCCGATCGCCGGAATCATATGTCTGCTTCTGCAGCTCACGCTGATCGGCTGGATTCCTGCCGCCATCTGGTCGGTGTTCGCGCTGAGCCAGTACAAGACGGACCGCAAGATCGAGCGCGCGCTCGCTAGCCGCGCCTGAAACATGTTTTGTGGCCGCCGGCGGGGCAGGAGCTTCGCGTCGGCCATTTTTGTTAGATGGGTAGGACGATGCGATACGCGATCAACGTTGGACGGCTTTTGTTACGAGGAAGGATTACGTGGCAGACCTTCAAGTACTCGCTTCGCGAGCGCCCAATTGCCGTTGCCGGCCGCGCTGGTTGCTACGTCGTTGACCCGGATTTCGACGAAGAAACGATGCTGTGACCGTTCAATTTCGCCTTCACGTCATTGGCAGCCTGTCGCGTGCCACGGAAAGTGAAAACGGTGCCAGCGCCCAACGATCTCCTGCGTGGACTTGGCCGTCCGTCACTGTCGCTGATCGACCGAGGCTGTGTAAAAACGTGTTGATTGCCTATAGTTAGTCAACACGTCTTTCGATGGTGGCCCATGAAGCGATTTATTGAAAGCGCGGCACGAGATCAAGTCGCACTGCTACCTGAGTGTCTCGACGACTACGTCGATGCTGATAACACCGTACGAGTGGTGGACGTCTTTGTTGACGAGCTTGATCTAGCGTCCCGAGTTGAAAATTCATTGAATGATGGCGATTGCGTACTAGAGTGTCTGTATGTCACTTGATGCGAGGCGGCAA
>NZ_JALQDH010000095.1:0-23258 GCF_023631365.1 Caballeronia sp. INML2
CGTGATCTCGTGCTCGCGTTCGGCGGCCGCTCGAACATCAAGAGCCTCGATGCGTGCATCACGCGGCTGCGGATCTCCGTGAACGATCCATCGCTCGTCGACGATGCGCGGCTAAAGGCGCTCGGTGCGGCGGGCGTCGTGCGTGTCGGCAACGGCGTGCAGGCAATCTTCGGGCCGCTATCGGAAAACATGAAGACCGACATGCATGAATACCTGCAGAAAGCGGGCAGCGAAGCCGATCTTTCAACTGCTGATGCGCCTGTCTCGGCGACCGAGATTGCAACGACGGCTCAACGAGCCGTTCCCACCCTGGACGTCGCGCAGCAGACCGCGCGGGCGGAGAAGATCTGCGCGGCACTAGGCGGTGCTGCGAACATCGTCAAGCTCGAACTGCTCGCCGCGACGCGCCTGCGGGCCCGCCTCAACAATGTTTCCCGGCTGGACACCAACGCATTGATCGCAGCCGGCGTGCCAGCGACTCAGTCGCTCTCCAATGGAGAACTGGATTTGATCGTCGGCCTCGAAGCGGCCAGCCTCGCGCGATCGATGCATCTGAACCGCCAGTAAGCGCCTGGAATTCGCCGTCTCGATAGGCGCCCGAACGCAAGCATCTCATTATTTGGCGGCACTTGCCGAACTCGGCCTTCTACGCTGGGTTGGGGCGTCCGCGGTGGTCGTCAACCGCGCGTATTGGCTGGGCAGGCCAATATGCGAGGCTCCGGGGCGATTCTCCCATAACGTCGCGCGCACAGGCGCGACATGCAATTCCGATATACCTTCATTAAAAGGAGACGTCGTTATGAGCAAGCATTCCAGGTCCGAGCCCCTGCAAACATCTGCTCTCGCGAGCGATGACCTGCGCCTCCTCGATGAATGGTGGCGCGCGTGCAACTACCTTTCGGCGGGCATGATCTTTCTCGTCGACAATCCCCTTCTGCGCGAGCCGCTGAAATCCGAGCACGTGAAGCATCGCCTGCTCGGGCACTGGGGCGCGAGCCCCGCGTTGTCGTTCGTGTGGGCGCATTTGAACCGCGTCATCAAGCGCGACGATATCGACGTGATCTTCATGGCGGGCCCGGGTCATGGCGCACCCGGTGTGCTTGGACCCGCGTATCTGGAAGGTACGTATTCGGAGGTTTATCCGGACAAGAGCGAAGATGCTGAAGGCATGCAGAAGTTCTTCAAGCAGTTTTCCTTTCCAGGACATATCGGTTCGCACGTGACGCCTGAAACGCCGGGATCGATTCACGAAGGCGGCGAGCTCGGCTACAGTCTTTCGCACGCCTATGGCGCGGCGCTCGACAACCCCGACTTGATCGTTGCGTGCGTCGTCGGCGACGGCGAAGCTGAAACCGGACCGCTCGCAACAGCATGGCACTCGAACAAGTTCATTAATCCCGCGCGCGACGGCGCCGTACTGCCGATCCTGAATCTCAACGGCTACAAGATCGCCAATCCGACAATCCTCGCCCGAATCAGCCATGAGGAATTGGAAGCGTTGTTCGTCGGCTATGGATATCGGCCTTACTTTGTTGAGGGATCCGATCACGATGAGATGCATCGGAAGATGGCTGAAACGCTCGACGCCGCCATCGCCGAAATCCGGGCGATCCAGGACAAGGCGCGCAACGAGAAGGAAATCGAACGGCCGCGCT
Organism: Caballeronia sp. INML2; assembly: GCF_023631365.1. Taxonomy (NCBI): domain Bacteria; kingdom Pseudomonadati; phylum Pseudomonadota; class Betaproteobacteria; order Burkholderiales; family Burkholderiaceae; genus Caballeronia; species Caballeronia sp. INML2. Next base: position 1,656 of record NZ_JALQDH010000095.1, read on the forward strand.
GGCCGATGATCGTGTTGCGCTCGCCCAAGGGCTGGACCGGCCCGAAGGAGATCAACGGACATAAGGTGGAAGGTTCATGGCGCTCGCATCAGGTGCCGTTTTCTGATGTGCATACCAACCCAGCGAATCTCGCGGTCCTCCAGAGCTGGATGCAAAGCTACAGGCCCGACGAACTGTTCGACCAGACCGGCCGGCTGCGTGAAGAGATCCGCGCGCTCGCACCCACCGGAACGCGGCGCATGAGTGCGAGCCCGCACGCGAACGGCGGCGTGCTGCGCAAGAAACTCAAGCTCCCCGATTTTCGCGACTATGCTGTCGATGTCGGACAGGCGGGCAAGATCCAGCACGAGAACACGCGTCCGCTCGGCGCGTTCTTGCGCGACGTCATGCGCTGCAACATGAACACCTTCCGCGTGTTCGGTCCCGACGAAACGGCTTCGAACCGCCTGCAGGCAATCTACGAAGTGAGCAAGAAGGTCTGGATGGCCGACCTGCTGCCCGAGGACGGCGACGGTGGCGAACTGTCTCGCGACGGCCGCGTGATGGAGATGCTTTCCGAGCACACGCTGCTGGGCTGGCTCGAAGGTTATCTGCTAACTGGAAGACACGGCTTCTTCCACACGTACGAAGCTTTCGCGCATGTCATCGACTCGATGTTCAACCAGCACGCGAAATGGCTCGATATCTGCAAGAACCACGTGCCTTGGCGCGCGTCGGTTTCGTCGCAGAACATTCTGCTCTCGTCCACGGTATGGCGCCAGGACCACAATGGCTTCTCGCATCAGGATCCGGGCTTTATCGATCTCGTCACTAACAAGAGCCCGTCAGTCACGCGCGTCTATCTTCCGCCCGACGCCAACACGCTGCTCGTCGTTGCCGACCAGTGCCTGCGCTCAACCGACTGCATTAACGTGATCGTCGCGGACAAACAGAAGCACCTGCAGTTCACGACAATCGATGAAGCGATCGTGCACTGCGCGAAAGGCATGGGCGTGTGGCGTCGCGCGAGCAACGACGAGAACGATGAACCGGACGTGGTCATGGCTTCTTGCGGCGACGTGGCGACGCAGGAAGCGCTGGCCGCGACTGCCATCCTGCGCGAGCGTTTGCCGGAGCTCAAGCTGCGCTTCGTGAACGTGGTCGACCTGTTCAAGATGCAACCCAACACCGAACATCCGCACGGGTCCAGTGTCCGCAATTTTGAAAGCCTGTTCACGCTCGACAAGCCGGTGATCTTCAATTTTCACGGCTACCCGTGGCTGATTCACCGGCTCGCTTACCGCTTCCGCAATCATGAAAACCTGCATGTGCGCGGCTATAAGGAGAAGGGCAACATCAACACGCCCCTTGAACTGGCAATACTAAATCAGGTCGATCGTTTTAATCTCGTGATCGACGTGATCGACCGCGTGCCGCGTCTGCGCGACAGGACCGCGCATCTGAGAGAGGACATGAAGAACGAGATCATCATGCACCTCGATTACGCGCATACGCACGGTACCGACAAGCCTGAGATTTCCGAATGGGTCTGGCCATTCTGAACTCGCCGTGTATCCGCCCTTTCGGAGCGTGATGACGCGGCGCCCGCTTAACGTCCTGCACGGCGCGCAACGGCGCTTTCGCGTCGCCGTAGGGGGGCTGTGAGGAGAACGCGGTTGCGACGCTTGAACGATCGATTCGCCGCCGTACCGGGAGAATGAGGGAATGGCCATGGCGACAAGGATCGTGCGATTACTGAGCGCCGGCTTCGGCGTCGTCGTGTTGGCGGGCTGTCAAAAGCAGGAAGGTCAGCCGGCACAGATCCCGCCGGCATCGGCGGCCGCACCCGCCTCCGCTCCCGCATCGTCGGCAACCGCGCCGCTTCCTCCACTCCCCGCGTCGGCAGCCGCGCCGGCGCCCGCCTCGGCAGCCGAGCCGGTTGCACAACCGCAGGCCCAGCAATACCCGCCCGAGGAACTCGAGGCGCTGGTCGCGCCGATCGCGCTCTATCCGGATTCGCTGCTGTCGCAGGTGCTGATGGCGTCCACGTATCCGCTCGAAGTCGTGCACGCGGCGCGCTGGGTCAAGGACCATCCCAACCTGAAGGGCGAAGCCGCGGTGAAGGCGGTTCAGGACCAGTCGTGGGATGTCAGCGTCAAGTCGCTGGTGGCGTTCCCTCAGGCGCTCAAGCCGATGAACGACAAGCTCGACTGGACCCAGCGGCTCGGCGACGCGTTCCTTGCCCAGGAGAAGGACGTGCTTGCCGCCGTGCAGCGGCTCCGGATTCGCGCGCAACAGGCGGGACATCTGAACTCGAACCCGCAACAGAAGGTGATCGTCGAAGCGCCTCCCGGCGGCGGCCAGCCCGCGCAGCCGGCTCAGGGCGGTCAGACGGTCCAGGCGCCTCAGACCATCGTGCGCATCGAGCCCGCGGATCCGCAGGTCATCTACGTGCCCTCCTACAACCCGACGGTCGTCTATGGCGGCTGGAGCGCACCTGCCTATCCGCCGACGTACTGGCCGCCGTACCCGGCGTACTATCCCGGCGCCGCGCTCGCGAGCGGCTTCGCGTGGGGCCTCGGAATCGCCGCCGCCGGCGCCATCTTCGGCGGCTGCAACTGGAACAACGGCGATGTGAACATCAACGTCAACAAGGCGACGAACATCGATCGCAACTTCGACCGCACCAAGGTCGAAAGCGGCAAATGGCAACACGACTCGCGACATCGCCAGGGCGTCGCTTACCGCGACAACGCGACCCGCGACAAGTACTCCCGGGGCGTACAGGGTGCCGACGCGCGCCGCGACTATCGCGGGCGCACGGGCGGCGCGCAGAAGCGGGCCGGCGTGTCCAATCGTGCAGCGGGCAATGCGGGCGCCGCGAATGGCGCAGACCGCACGAACAATGCGAACGTCGCCAACCGGGCCGGCGCGGGCAATCGGGCCAACACGTCCGATCGCGGGGCGGCGGCGGGCAACCGCGCGCAGACGCCCAACCGCAACGCCGGGGCTGGCACTCGCGCACAGACGGCGAATCGAAGCGCGGAGACAGGCAATCGCGCACAGACGGCAAATCGAAGCGCGGAGGCAGGCAATCGCGCGCAGACGGCGAATCGAAGCGCCGAGGCTGGCAATCGCGCCCAAGCCTCCGACAGGAGCGCCGCAGCCGGCAATCGCGCGCAGACCACGCCGAACCGTGGCGGCACGGCGGGCGCGCAGGGCAATTTCGGCGGCGGCGGATATTCGGGCGGCGGTCGCGACACCGCGTTCCAGGGCGTGGGCGGCGGTGGCGGCGCGGCGCAACGCGACTACAACCGCGGACGATCCAGCGTTCAATCGTCGGGCTTCAACCGTCCGAGCGGCGGCGGTGGCGGCGGCGCTCGTGGCGGCGGCCGGCGCTAAGGAGAACGACCATGAACGGACTTCCGCCTGTCAACCGTTGCTTCGCCGGATGGCTATCGTCGCTGGCGCTGGTACTGGCGCTCGGCCTCGCGCCGCTTCCGGCCATGAGCGCGCAGTCGTTCTTCCCGTCTCCCGATGCGGCGATGGACGCTTTCGGAACGGCCGTCGGCAACAATGACGAGGGCGAGCTGAAGGCATTGCTCGGCGCCGATTTCCGGCGGTTAATCCCTCCGCCAGGTGCCGAGATTCGCGACAAGTTCATGAGCGGGTGGCAAGCGTCTCACACGCTCAAGGCTAACGACAGCGACCATGCCCAGATCGCGGTCGGGAAGGACGGCTGGACGCTGCCCATTCCGCTCGTGAAGACGGCGCAAGGCTGGCACTTCGACACGCGCGCAGCTGTTGATGAGATGCGCCTGCGCCGCATCGGGCGCAACGAGCTCGCTGTGATTCAGACGATGCTCGCGATCTACGATGCGCAGCGCGATTACGCGTCTGCGTATCGCGACGGTGCCAACGTCTATGTCTATGCGGACAGGTTCACGAGCACACCCGGCAAGCACGACGGACTGTACTGGCAGACCGGCCCTGGCGAGGATCCGAGTCCGCTCGGACCTGCGTTCAAGAGCGCAGGCGCGCGCAATGCGGCGCAGAGCGGGTACTACGGCTACCACTACAAGCTGCTTCGCGCCCAAGGACCCCATGCACCCGGAGGCGCCTACGACTACATGGTCAAGGGCCGCCTTTTCGGCGGCTTCGCCGTGATTGCGTGGCCGGCCAAGTACGCAGAGACCGGCATCAAAACTTTCATGGTCAGTCACGATGGCCAGGTTTACGAGCGCGACCTGGGTCCGGACACCTCGAAGAAGGTGCAGAAGATGACGAAGTTCGATCCGGGACCTGGATGGGACAAGGCGTCCGTCGAGACGTTGCCCTAAAGATGCGGCAGCAACTGGACTGTCGTCGGATCGGCCGTCGTGGAGTTTTCGCCTAAGACCGCCGAATCCCGGTCATCGTCTTGTACCTCGCATTGCTTGCTCGTAGCACCGTCCGGCAATGTCAAACGTCACTTGGCCTCGACTCGTACCGCGTTCATCGTGGCCCGTCATGCGATTCTCGAACGAGCACCAACCGGATCTCCGCGAGACTTGCCACCCGGTTCGGAACACTGCCGAGGTATGATCGCGCGCCTCCTCGCCTGCCGTGTGTTCCCATGATCATCAGATCAGCATCCCAGCGCTTTGCTTCGCGCAAAAGCGCGCTCGATACGTCATCGTCGCTGACTTCGGTGCTGACCAGATGAGCAGACACTTGCGACGGCGCGACCGTCTGCAGGATTTGCAGTCGGTCAACCGCCGCGGTGATCGCACGCTCTCCCTCGTTGACGAAGGCGTCCTCCAGCAACGCCTTAGGGGCGAAATCGCCGTCGCATATGGCACGGTCCACGACATAGACGATGCGTACCTCTGTATTCGCCGTCGCGAGCATGGCGCCCGTGCCCAACGCCGCGAACGACGACGGACTGCCATCGATTGCAAACAAAATGCGCTGAACATCACTCTGCGAATTTTCGTATCCGGCAGGAACGACAACCATAGCGCACGGGGTGAGCCGGCCCAGCCGGTCTAGCACCGACGGATCGAACCACCTGACCAGACCATGATGCTGCCGCATGACCACGATCAGCAAGTCTATGCGGCGCTCCTGCGCCACTCTGGTGAGCGCATGCGCTACATCGCCTCTTTCGGTCTCGAGATCGATCACTTGAGTACTCACGGCGAGAGTCGAGTTGGCGAAGGTGCTGCTCGCCATCTCGACAATGCGTTGCGCCTCAGCCAGTGATCTCGTTCGCGCGACGTCGAGGCCCACGCCGGCAAGTGCTGCGTGGGATGCGAGTCGTTCGAGGTCTGGCGTCACGGCGACGATCGTGACTTCGGAGCTGGGTCTCGCCAGTCGCCGCACGATCGCGCCGGCGCTTCCGGCGGCCTCGGAGAAATCGACACAAAGAAGAATTCGCCCGAATCCGCCGCGATGCCGCGGCGTGTGCTCATGTTGTTGCATGACTTGCCTCCCGCGGCTTAAAACTGCCGCGTGCTGCGTTGCATGGCAGGGAACCAGCGCATGCAACACCCCGACGGCTAAGCGTTCGGCGAACGCCCGAAGTGCGCGACTACGTCTTTGACCCCTGGCGCGTTCTCCGCAGCCACGCGAATGGCGTTGCCTTCTTCTGAGGCGACGACCGGCCCCCAAAGATGCACGACGCCGTTCTCGACAATGACGTTCTCTCGCGCAATCGCCCAAGGCTGACCTTCCATCGCCTTGAGTACGTCTTCACGAATCGCGCGATCGCCGTTCTCAGCCACACTGGGCACGTCGGGCGCCATGGTGACAAGCGCGCGAATTAGGTTCGAGCGGCTCACGATGCCGACGACCTTGCCGTCCTGCATTACTGGCACGCGCTTGATCCGCCGACGCTCGAGAATCTCCGCAATGTCGCCAACCGGACACGATTCCGTCACCGTCGTGACATTGGTGCTCATCACATCTCTGACCTTCCTCGCATGCTCCTTCACGTACTGGCTTGCCAGCTCGGTCGTCGACGCCACCATTTCAAGCCACCAGGCCCGCTGCTTTACTCCAGTGCCGATTTCGGCCCGGTGCATAAGATCACCTTCCGTGATCATGCCGAGCAGCCTGCCGGACTCGTCGACCACAGGCATCCCGCTGATACCGGCAAAAACCATCATGCCGGCGGCATTTCGCACCGACATGTCGGGACTGGCGGTGATGATCGAAGTCGTCATAATGTCTGAAGCTCTCACATTTATCTCCTCCGACAAAGAAAGCGCCCTGTTTGCCTTGCAGAGCTTTTTCCGCCGACATGAATGTAGATTAATCACCCTTAGCTCAATAAGCAAAGTCGACACGGGCGCATGGAATCCTATCGGGGCACGCACAATCAACTGACTTACGGCGTTGGGATAGCATATGCTTTCCAGCGAGTCCGCGAGAACTCGTCTTCGACCCGCATAGGCGACGGCGTGTTGCGGTACGCCCTGCTTTCATCCCGGATGAGGCTCAGAAGGCGATGCTTTTGCCAAGTGTGGTTGAGCAAATCTGGTTGCGCCCGGACATTTTTGCTTCTTGCATTTCAAGGCTAGCGGCAGAGAGAAGACTAGCCGGCGCGATCGTGCGAAGTTGCGCACAGGTCGCGCTTCCAACGCTGACCGTGACGTGCCGGAAGGCGCTTGCGCAGTGTCGAATCCGCACGCGCTCCACCATCACTCTGATCTCACTCGCAAGCTCAGTGGCTTTGCCTGCGGAGGCGCCAGTCATCAAGACAGCGAACTGGTCTCCTCCGAAGCGGGCAATAGCGCAACCGTACCGTCGCCCCGCTTCTTCAATACAATTTGCAATCGAAACCAGCGCTTGATCCCCTCGAGCACGTCCGTAGGTAGTGTTGAACTGCCCGAAGTGGTCCACGTCGATAGCGAGGAGCGCTAGAGGCATGCCATGACGGCGAGCACGATCCCATTCTCTGCACAGTTGGGTCTCAAAACTGTGCCGATTGAGAAGGTGGGTGAGCGAGTCGGTCGATAAAAGCTGCCTTAGCTTTTTCTCCTCGGGATGCTCGTGCAGCACAAACGAGAATAGCCAACTGGCGGCCACGCCAGCGAGACTGAGTGCTACGGCAATAACAATTACCCCTGCATTGCGAAACACGACCGGCACATTGACGAGCCACAGACCGAGCAGGCCAATCGAGACGCCGGTGCCGACTATTCCGACAACGACAGGATTGAACGCGAGCGCCCGGCCGTCGCGGGGAAATAAGAAAAGTTCGATGATGCCCGCACTTTTGCCCGCCGGGCGGCTGCGGTAGTAGTGACGCGTAGTCATAGCAGTTTTAAACCTCGACATGACGCCGGTCCCTTGTGGGTACCGGGACAGTCTTCAGGCTCGAGCTTCTGGCTCGAATCATAGTGGACTAGTCAAGCAAATGATAGCGTCTCGTCGCGACGCGCTCCGCGACGCATTGCCGCGAGCGAACGCTCAAATCCGGCTTATTAGAGCGCGCATTCGAGGCATCGGTCTTTTGTTTGCGACGTAAAGCACCGCGGTGTTCCGTAAATCGCTGGCTTCCCGAGAACACGACTTTGAGCGGGAGAAACGCGGCAAGTGAGTCGTGCGGGCTGCATCGTCAACTCAGACGGCAAAGTGTAATGCCGACGTTGCGGCTGTCAATGGTTTTCTGGCGAAGCTTAATGCTCCGAAAAACGTCGCGAAAATGCATAAACTGGATGGGTTAAGGCTGATGCCCCCGCCCGATGCTACAGCGCAGTTACGCGGGAGGACGCGGAACGTCATGACGACCGTTAGGACCAACGGGTGCCGGCCCTCGTGGGCGCAACGGACAGGGTGAACGCCATGGAATTCGTTGTGTCGCTCGTGATCTTTCTGGGTGGTCAGAATCGCATCGGTCCTGATCTTCGACTCTTCGGCTCCGATTGCATCGGGACCAAAAATCGCCGCCGAAGCGGATGACGCGGCCTCGATGCATTCCTTGGGCAAGCCCGTCAAAGGCGCTCTGCTCGTCCGAGCGTCAAGATGATAAACACACGCTCGCCTAGCCGCCACCAACGCCGGAATCGAATTCTGACTCTTGTTGCACGAACTTCTCGGCGGTCTACTTTACGCGCGTTAGCGGCCGAGGGTCACGCGGCAGAAATGCGTCTCCGAATAGTCTGCGAACAGTCGCGTTTTCCGCGGCAAGTGTGCGCGCGCCGGATAGACGATCGACACCTCCATACCGGACTCGTTAACGGAATACGCTTGAAGTAGGCGAACGAGTGCACCGTCCTCCACATCCGGAAGCACCAAACCGCTCGGCAAAACCGAAAAACCAATAGTGTTGAGCGTCGCAAGACGGGCCAGATTTCCATCGCTGACCGACAGCACTGGCGCGAGCGTGACGTCCTCGGCGACCCCAGACTCATGACGGAAGGTCCAGGTCTGACCGCGGATGTCGTCCTGGACGCAAACAGACGGAAGGCTTCGCAGGTCAACTGGCGCAGTGGGCACACCATGCTCAGTCAGAAAAGCGGGCGTAGCTACCGGGACGAACGCCTCCACACCGACTGTCCGCCTGGTGATATCCGGGTGGTCGAACGGGCCGGCAACGATACCGACGTCGTACGCTTTCTCGTCGAAATCACTGTCTCTGTCAGTGATCGTCAGCCGCACTTCCATGTTCGGATACAGCGAGTGAAATCCGCTGACGAGATCAGTTAAAGTCGGATGCGACAGGATCGACGACGCTAGAACGCGCAATGTGTCCTTCGGTTTGTCCTCTGTTTGCGTGAGCATTGCGTCGAGCTGATCAAGGTCCTCCAGGAACGCTCGGCAACCCTCGAGGTAACGTGCGCCTAGCCGCGTCAGCGATACCTCGCGAGTAGTGCGATCTATCAGACGCGTGCCTAAATGTCCTTCAAGCAAGGCAATAGCGCGGCTGACCATCGCATTAGATCCACCGAGTTCGCGAGCAGCGCGCCGAAAACTTTCTTTCTCCGCTACCAGTACGAAAACTCGCATTGCATCAAGGACCTTCGCACTCGTCGATCGCGTCGGCCCGGATTGCTCGTCGCCGCCCTTAGCGGTTGCGATTGAGGCAACTGCATGGCCGATCGAATCGGTGACAAGAGGTCGAACATTGCGCTCGCTACAAGAAATTTGAACGTCGTCCGTTTGACGTTGCCCGACGGCGCAACTGCCTTCTCGCAGACGGCAATCTGTCGCCGGATCGGTAGCCGCGAGCCCTGTCGTGGAGGCCTCCGTACCTCGTTTCGCAGCTGCGTGCCTGAACACTCGAGCCCGCTCCGCCTCCGCTATTACTCGCTTTTTAGCTAACGACCGGCCGAGTGACGCGTATCCCATTACCGCTTCGAATTCCTTCGGGTGATGGCGCTTGTACCTATTAAAGAAATCATCCCCTGGCAAGCCGTTATCGGCCGTCATTAGGCAGCCATAGTCCACCGCAGCACAACTGCTGAGAAGTCCGATGGCAGCTTCCAAAGTTCGGTAGCGCAGGACGAGCGGCTCGCCTTCCTGGAAAAATTGATGAAGTCGCTGGTACGGCACGACCTCCTGATTCGTCGCAGCCCGTCGCAAGAGACGAGCGATGGCATTGGTTCGTTCGATATCGGTCATGCCACGTCCTCCCAGAACTAAGCACTCTTACCGACAACATCGATGAAGTCGCCGACCACGCGCCTCGGAGAAGTCAGCCAGTTGTAAACAGCTAAATATTGATTTACCAAATATACCTAGACAAACGGGGAGTCAAGATTCAAGCGTTTTCGCACCTGCAAACGAGAAGGGGCCGGAAAGGCATTTCTTCCGGGCCTTGATCTTCCACCATGAGGTTGCCTCGCTCCGACGGACGGATTTGCAGCCATAGTTTCGAATTCCCTTCGCTGACGCGTACGTTGATACGGTCGGTTCAATTGAGTACGCGTCGGCTGGCCAACAGCTCTTGCTTTCAGTTTCGGCAACCGGCCATGGACCGTCATCCGATTGCGCAATCTACCTGGCACTCAGACGACGGCCACATCAGTAAAGAGACGTTCCCTCGGTTTCGTTCAATACAGCGTCATAGCCGTACGTTCAAGCTTCCTCGCGCGGATGCGATACGCAATTCACGCAGGTTCCTGATCAAACTCCCGGTCGCTCACCTCGAGCTCGTCGTCATCGTAGGTTTCGAGTTCGCGACCAGGCAGGCACAGATTGAGCAGAACTGCCACCAATGCCCCAACGGTGATGCCGGATCCGAATACCTCTTTCATGAATGCCGGGAATTGGGACAGCAGTTCTGGCCTGAAGGTCACAGCGAGACCACAACCAATCGATACGGCGATAATTAGACTGTTGCGTTTGGTCTGCTCAGTCTTGCCGAGCATCCGAATGCCGGCGGCGACGATCATCGCGAACATCATCAGCCCTGCCCCACCCAATACCGGTTGCGGAATCGTGACCACCAGAGCGCCGAGCATGGGGAACAAGCCTGCCAGGAGCAGCATCACGCCGGTCAGCATTACCACATACCGGCTGGCGACCCCAGTCAGCGACACTACGCCGACGTTTTGCGCAAAAGTTGACAGGGGCGGACTAGACATCAGCGCAGCGAACGCAGATCCAACACCATCGCATAGGATTCCGCGTGCTAACTTCTTGCCCGGCATAGGTGTCTGCGTTGCTGCTCCCAGTACCATGAACGTGCCGGTGGTTTCCACGATTGTGACGAGGAAGGCCAGCGACATAGCGACGATGCCCGAGATTGGGAAGCTCAAGCCAAAGTGCATGGGCTGCGGTAACGCGATGATGGGCGCAGCGCGGAGTTGCGCAAAGTCGATCATTCCCAGCGGCAGGCACACCAAGTAACCGATAAGCATGCCAAGTACCACCGCGGATGCCGAAACGATGCCCTTGCCCCACTGAACGAACGCAATGACCAGTACCAGCACAAAGCCTGCAATTGCAAGGTTACCGGGTGCTCCATAACGGGCGCTGCCGAAGCCGCCAGCGGCCCAGTCGACGGACACAGGTATCAGGGAGAGACCGATCGAAGGTCTGGTCGACCGACGACCGTCCGAGGAAGTTCCGGTCGAACCCAACTCGAGGTGAGCCGCACGCCGATGCGCGACGAGCTCGCGCGATTAAGGCAGCAAGAGTTTTTGAGCAAGATGTCGCGCTCAGGCACCTTCGCGGGCACAGTGACACGGCGCGATGTCGAACCTCGAATGGCCGTTCCCTGAAACGAAGCAGAACTTTGAACGTCCGTGGGACGGGAGGGCCGAATGGCAGTTCCTGGCCGCCTGCCGCCGGAAGCGGTCGGCCCTAGCCGACCCACAACGGCCGGCCGTGGTCTCTTAAAGCGGCCGTTCACAATCTCCGTCTCTCTCAAGTAGGTTGGAGCTTGCGCGCACAAAACCATCGCCGAGATCGCACGAGTAACAATTTGCGGTGATCGTCGACGTGTGATGAACGACTCCGCCTACATGCGCGACCCGCCAGACTCGGTCTTGGGGTCGCGATGCTGGCCGCTTCCCACGTACTGCCGGCTCCGGCCGGCGACAAGCTCTTCGTTTGCTGCCCGAATTGTATTCAGGCGCAGGCATGACTCCCCTCTACCACGCTTCGCGGCGGCTTCTACCCCAGCAAGATGAGGTGGGTTCATCGAGTTTGCGATGGAGATTTTTCGGCAGATCGGTAAAGGCGCAAACATTGACTGGGACGAAGCACGAGCGTGTAACGGATCGCATATCCAACCGATGACCGAGTATTCCTTGACGACAAGCGCTAGGAAGTGTGAGCTTGCACCAGTACGTCCCAGGGCGCAGGAGACGGAAACAGGTCCTGCAAAAATCGTACAAACGCTCGCACCGCCGGGTTGCTTCGCCGGCTCTCGGGCCACACGGCATGCAAATGGAATCGGTCGTAGGCGAACTCATGCAGCACCGGCACGAGTTCGTGCCGTCGAACGAATGGCGCCGCGATGTACGTCGTCGAAATCCCGATACCGGCGCCGGCCGCCAACGTCGCAGCAATCGCGTCGCTGACGTCGATAATTAAGCTCGATGCGGGCGTGAACTCGACGAGCTTGCCTCCCATGTCGAATGGCCACGCAGCCTCCTGCCCCGTCGACTGATATCTGAAGTTCACGCAATCGTGTCGCAAGAGATCGTTTGGATGCTGCGGCACGCCTCGCTCCCGCAGATATGCCGGCGACGCGAACGCGCAAATCCGATGCGGTGCGAGACGGCGCGCGATCAACCGCGTGTCGCCGGGATCGCCGACGCGAATGGCGACATCCACGCCCTCCTCGATCAGATCGACGTATCGATCACTCAGGCGCACATCGACGGTCACTTTCGGATGCTGCCGGCAAAATGCGGGCAACGCGGGCGCAAGGATGTTCACGCCGACGGGCAACGGCGCCGTTACTTTGAGCGTTCCGGCCGGCTGCGCGCGCGCGGCGGCGACGCCTTGCTCGATACCTTCCGCCTCGCGCAATAACCGTTGCGTGCGCTCCAGAAGATCCCGCCCCTCCGGCGTCAGCGTCAGCGAGCGCGTGGTCCGACTGAACAGCTTGAGTCCGAAGTGCTGCTCCAGCCGCTGGATGCTTTTGCTGATCGCCGATGGCGAAACGGATAGCGAACGCGCGGCGGCCGTATAGCTGCCAAGGGATGCGGCGCGCGCGAATGCGATCAGCCCAGTCAATCTTTCGATAGCGATTTGTTCCATGATGGCATCATTAAAGCGAATTGCTGCCCAATTATCAATCCAGGTTTCGCGAATTAACCTTCTCCCATCGACGCCAAACCGGCGAAGTCAAAAAGGAGAAGGACATGAACGCGAATGCGCAAGCGCAGGACGCACAGGCCACGGAAGTCGCCAACGGCGCATTGGCAGGCAAGACCGCACTGATCTTCGGCGGAACGTCTGGCATCGGACTCGATTCGGCTCTTCAGGCGAAGCGCGCGGGCTCGGAGGTCATCGTCGTAGGCCGATCGGCGGATACGGCTCAACGCGTCGCCGCGCAACATGGCTTCGCCGGATGGCGTGCAGCCGACGTGACCGATGCGCACGCGCTGCAACAGGCGGTAAGCGACATTCCGAAGGTGGATCATCTGGTCTTGCTGGCCGGCACCTTCGTCGCGGGGACGGTGCGCGAGGCGGACGTCGCGCATCTGCGGAACGCGTTCGAGGAACGCATCTGGGCCGCCGTGCATGTCATTCGCGCGCTGGGCGACCGCTTGAGCGCCGATGGCTCAATCACCTTCATCTCGGGCAGTCTCGCCGACCGTCCGAACGCCTACGGCACCGCAATGCTCGCCGCGGCATCCGCTGCGATGGAAGCGCTCGCGCGCGGCCTAGCGCTCGAACTCGCGCCTGTGCGCGTCAACACGCTGTCGCCCGGTCCGATCGACACGCCCATCCTGCGCAAGGCGCTCGGCGACGCGCGCGATGCGGTCGTTGCAAACATGGAGAAGACGCTGCCGCTGCATCGTCTCGGCACCGCCAGCGAAGCCGGCGCCGGCGTGGTGTTCCTGATGACCAATGGCTTCATGAACGGAGCCACGCTCAACGTCGATGGCGGCGCGCGCCTCGTGTAACCCCAAAGCCAACGGAGAAAGACATGACCACGCTTTTCGACCCTATCCGGCTGGGTGATATCGAAGCGCCCAACCGCATCTTTATGGCGCCGATGACGCGCGCGCGAGGTACGCGGGATCACGTGCCGACATCGATCATGGCGCAGTATTACGCCCAGCGCGCGAGCGCTGGACTCATCATCAGCGAGGCGATCGGCATCTCGCAGCAGGGCTTGGGATGGCCCTTCGCGACCGGCCTCTGGTCCGACAAACAGGTGGCGGGCTGGCTGCGCGTCACCGACGCGGTACACGCGGCCGGCGGGCGCATCATCGCGCAGCTCTGGCACATGGGGCGCACCGTGCATCCCAGCTTCAATGGCGGCGTGCAGCCGCTATCAGCGTCGGGCACGACCGCGCCGGGACACGCGCATACCTATAACGGCAAGCAGCCGTACGTCGCGGGCAGGCCCATGCGCACGGACGAAGTGCCTGCGCTCCTCGACGATTTTCGCCGCGCGACGCGAAATGCGATGCGCGCGAGGTTCGATGGCGTGCAGGTGCATGCCGCCAACGGGTATCTGATCGACGAGTTCTTGCGCGACGGGACCAACTTCCGCGACGATGCCTACGGCGGCAGCATCGAAAATCGCGTCCGGCTGCTGAAGCAAGTTACGCAGGCGGTGATCGAGATTGCCGGCGCTGGCCGCACCGGGGTGAGGCTCACGCCCAACGGCACCGACCAGGGTGTGCGCGACAGCGATCCCGAGCCCGTGTTCGTCGCCGCGGCGCGGACACTATCGGCGCTCGGTGTCGCACATCTGGAATTACGCGAGCCGCCGATGAACGGGTCTTTCGGCGCATCCGATCGGCCGCCCGTCGCGCCTGCCATCAGGAAGGCCTTTGCGGGCGTGACCATCCTGAATTCGGATTACGCTCTCGATCGTGCGGCGGCGGCCATCGCCGGCACAGAGGCGGACGCCATCGCCTTCGGCCGACCGTTCATCGCAAATCCAGATTTGCCGCAGCGTTTCAGCGCAGGCGCTGGGTTGGCGGCCGATAAGGACGTGTTGTGGTTCACGCAGGGACCCGAAGGCTATCTCGACTACCCCGCTCTTGCCTGAACAGATGAAGGTCCGCTCCTGGGCGGCTTGAGGCAGTGCGGGCGGCAATCAGCTTACCGAACAACGGCCATTCAGCGAGGGCGGACGAGGCCTCCGTTAGCCAAACTGGACGACGACCTCGACCGGCCGCTCATGGCCGATTGTGTGAGGTCGCCAAGGGCCGCTTGGAGGCGCAATACGGGACGCTTTTGGGTACCTTGTCGACGTCTCCTCAGTCGCACGACGTAAGCGCAAGGTCCTCTGGTGCCCAGACGGTCGACGCAAGAAAAGCGGTTACTAGCTCGTGACGAGCAGACCTGCATTTGTCCCAATCGATGAACAGCACGCACTTCCGGAGGTCAAGAACGTCGCCGGCCTTAGCGTACTCTCGATATATCAGGGAACGCCATAGCAACGAGCGCCTACACAGGTGCCTGCTGCGAACGCACGAGGATCGGCAGTGGCCGGCCGGATGCGGCCAGCGAAGCAGACCACACGTAGTCGTTAGCATCTGCGAGCAGGTTTTCTGCCGCATTGATCGCAGAGTTGCCAACGTCCGTCACGTGACGCGCATCCGACGCACGGGCCAGATCGTCCAAGGCCGGCAAGATCCGTCCTCTCGCCGCTCGATTTCGAAAGCCTGCACGCGCCACATCTAACGGCAATTGCCCGAGAAATTACCCAAGAAAACCAAACTTCTTGTTCTCTTCATGAGACCAAAGGTACCCATGAATAACGGTTTATTTATCGTCTGGCACACGTTAGCTGACTGGCTCTCCGCGATTGCAAACGCCCAAGACCAGATCGGCGTGTTGTGCGTCAGAACCCAATTCGAAGCGGCTCCGGATGGTGGCGTGTAATCACGAGTCTCGCGGCGGGCGCGTATCCCCTTTCCATGGTCGGGCTGTCGAATTGACGGCAGGTGGAACCGTCGGGACCGAGTCCCGAGCGCGCCACCAAGGACTGCTCAGGCCCAGCGGGTGCAAAGTACACGGTCACCTCGCTGCCGCGCCGGAACGGAATCGAGATGCGTGGTCCCCACGCGGATTCGATGATCGGATCGCCGCTGCAATCCGTCGATCCAAAAACACCCGACGATACGGCAAGCCATTGGAAATCGGTCGCTGAGAAGTGATAGCTCGCGTCCTGAACTCGCGTGAGCGGTACGACCGTGGTCGCGTGACCGGCCGTGAACGCCACGCCGTTTCCCCCACTGAAACTTGTGAGATCGCCGATAACGCGACCGTTCGCATCAAACACCTTCACGGCGCGACGCTCTGCATGACGTTCATAATCCTCAGCGCTAGATGCGATGGCGAAGCACACCAGCAGTATTGCGAACAGACAGCGCTTCATATCGACCTCCGTCGGCACGAGCGATGGCGTCAATAGACGATGTGCAGCGGTTCGGGATGCCGCTCCGACAGCGGATAGCTGCTTCTCACTGCCCAGTACAGCGCGCCCTCGTCGAATGGCGTCGCGCTGCACGACGTCGCGCCGGTGCTGTCGGTCTGGCGCAGCGAATACACGTGCACGTTTCCGGAATACCCCTTCACCGCGGTATAAACCGTCACGTCGACGCCCGTTCTGACCGCGATCGCTGGAGTCGGACTCGCCGAGTACGGCACGAGCACGCCGCCGCTGCAATCGGTCGATGCATAGCCCACGGATGAATCAGCGACCCACGTGTATTCGGACGCAGAGTATTGCAACGGACCGACGAGTTTGTGATCGACCGTCACGAAGACCGGTTCGCCGTCGATCGCGATATACACGCCGTTCACGCCGCTGAAATACTCCAGCGGCCCGACCGCCCTTCCCTGCGCGTCATACACCGTCGGCAGACGCGCTTCGTCGTGTGAATCGCGCTCCCCCGCAAACGTCGCGCTCGCTCCGATGACGAGCAGCGCAACGAGGACTCGGCACATGAACGTCTCCGTCGATTGCATGGATCAGTAGTGGATGGTCAGCGGCTCGGGATAGTGCGCCGACAGCGGATACGTCGTCTCGGACCGGAACGCGGGCACGGGCGCGGTCGACGGCGGCACGTGGCCGATAACAGGCGGCGGCGTGCAGTGGGACCCGTCGGAGACGGCGACGATCTTCGCCGGAGCCGAAACGGTATCGCCCGCGATCAGCAGTGTGACGTCGGTGCCCGTTCTCGTCGCGATGGATGGCCGCGGGCCGCTGCCCGGCGAAATGATCGGCGAATCGCTGCAATCGGTGGTCGAGTAGTTAAACGGCCCGAACGTCCACCATTGAAATTTGGAGGAGTCGATGTGGTCGGGATCGATACGCAGCCAGGTCACTGCGGCGAAGACGGTCGCGCCGTTAATGGAGAGATATACGCCGTCATAGCCATGATAGGAAGCGAGCCGGCCAACGAGCTTGCCTTGCGCATCGAACACTTCCAGGGCACGATGATCCCGGTGCCGGCGCCAATCCTGTGTGTCGTCTGCATGAGCAAGAAGCGACGTTGGGCTCATGACCAAGGCGAGCATGAGCAGTAACCAACGATGCATGTGCGCCTCCTTCGACCAAGCGCGCCCTCGAGGCCCGCGGATCGAATCTGTCTGCTCAATGAGGATAGGCTCGCGACGTCCTTATTTCAAGACCGACAGTCGTTTGATATCGTTCGGATGGCAAGCCTACGGTCGTTGGCAATGGGTTGAGGCGCGCGGATTAGAGCTCGCGCTGTTACACGCCGCGACTGAGGTCCCTGACAGATCCTTCGCAAGCTTCACCAGCGCCCCTGCACAGACTCGCCATCCTCAAAAGACGCTTATACGCCGCGTTGCAGTCATCCGGCGGCGAAAGGCAGAGGTCCCTTGTTGGCCGGTTTTTGCCTTTCGCTGGCCGACGACAAACTGGCCGCCGAGGCCGATGGACTATCGACTCGGGCGCGTCGGCCATCGCGTTTCCTCCGAATATCCCGACTCAGTATGCCGGCGCGCGTTCAGCCGCCGTCGTCCGCAAGCAGCGACGCTTGAGCCAGATCGATGTTAGGCGTTGACTTCGGCTTGGCAGTCCGCGGCGGCAGTGGAAAAGGCTCGGCGTGTATCGCGTCAGCCGGATAAAGCTGCAGGAACGACCGCGCTTCGTCCGTACTTTTGCAAGAGAGCCAGTCTTCGTACTCGGTCGGCGGAATAATCACGACTGACCGCTTCTCTGCTCCCGGCCGATGAAATCGCTTCATCAGCGGGTGCTCATCGGCGTTCACTGTCAACATCGTGAAGCTGGCGCTTGTCGAGCCGTCGGCCGGATCCTTCCACTCACGCCATAGCCCCGCGATCGCGAGCGGAGAACCATCCGCCATGCCGATGCGCCAGCGCACGGCCTTTCCCGTCTCGTAATCGGGCTCGTAAAACCGATAGCATGGGATCAAGGCAAGCTGTAGCTTGTTCCAGGCGGACCGGAAACTCGTTTTCAGCCCGACCGACTCCGAACGAGCATTCATCGTGTCGAACGCCTTGACCACCTGCGGAATGAATTTTCGCGGGACCATGCCGAACGTCGCAGCGTCCGTCGAATAGTCACCGTTGATGCGGCGAAAGATCGGCGCGGCGTAATCCTTGTAGATCTCCGGCTTGTAGTCGAAATTTGGCACCGGGAACAGGCTGAAGACGTCGAAGCGGTCTTTCGGATTAGACTCGTAGCTGGTGCACACTTTTCCCTCTCCTGTGCCGAACGGGTGAGCTGCTGGAGCGCGGTCTGACGCCGCCCAACGGTGTATCGGGGTCGCGCGACGACCGGTCGTGGCACCTATTTTGCACGAATCGCCCCGTTGGCCTTGCCGCCTAGCCGTTGCGCCGCCTACTTGTGGCGAGATGTGGCCGGCCAGATAACCTACCCCGAGAGGTTCGTATGGCTGCCCGATCGATCGCATCGATGACGC
The DNA here is from genome assembly GCF_023631365.1 of Caballeronia sp. INML2. Classification (NCBI taxonomy): domain Bacteria; kingdom Pseudomonadati; phylum Pseudomonadota; class Betaproteobacteria; order Burkholderiales; family Burkholderiaceae; genus Caballeronia; species Caballeronia sp. INML2. Next base: position 20,183 of record NZ_JALQDH010000095.1, read on the forward strand.
TCAGTTTTGGACTCGTTTCCGTTCCGGTGAAGGTCTACACGGCCACGGAGAGCAAGTCAGGCGTGGGTTTCAACCTGATGCACAAAGAGTGCGGAACCCGGTTGAGACAGCAGTATGTTTGCCCGGCCGATGGGAAAGTCGTCGAGCGCGCCGATATGGTCAAGGGCTACGAGTTCGAGAAAGAGAGGTATGTGATCTTCGAGAAGTCGGAACTGGAGGCGCTGGAAGCGAGCGCGAGCCACACGATCGATATCGTGTCGTTTGTGCCAACCGAGGCGATCGACCCGATATACCTCGACAAGCCCTATTACCTCGCCCCCGACAAGCGCGGCGGCAAGCCGTACCGGCTGCTGCAGGAAGCCATGAAGGACAGCGGCACTTGCGCCGTAGCCCGTTGGACCTGGAAGGGCAAACAGCACATGGTGCAAGTGCGCGCCGGCAGCGACGGCTTGATCCTCCAAACCTTGCTCTACGCCGACGAAGTCCGTTCCCAGGCCGATATCGGCATTGAAGAGACGGATATTCAACCGACAGAGCTACAGCTCGCCGAGCAACTGATCGAGCAGTACCGCGTCGACAGCTACGACGCCGCCGCGTACAAGGACGAAGAAAAGGAGCGGATCCTCGCGGAGATCGACAAGAAGATCGCGGGCAACTGATCACCGCCGCGCCCGCCGTCGAGCAGCCCGGCGGGCAAGTCATCGACCTCGTAGAAGCCCTGCGCGCCAGTCTGAAGAAAAAGCCCGCCGCAGCAGAACAACCGACGGCTGCACCCCGCGCCGCACGGAAGACGGCCCGAGCCGCCGCACCGACGCCTGAACCGGCGGAAGAAGCACCGGCCCCTAAACGCCGGTCGGTCCGCCGCGCGGCCACCGAGGAACAACCCGCGCCAGCACGCAAGACCGGCACAAAGAGGTGACATGCCAGAGCACGGCTACAGCCTGCGGAAAGTCCAGCGCATGCTGGGGGTCTCCCGAACCGTCGTAGAAAAGCTGGTAGCGGCCGGCTTTGTTTCGCCGAGCGGCGAGCGGCGGGACTGGCGCTTCACGTTTCAGGACATCGTCATGCTGCGGACGGCGCAGGCATTGCGCGTCGCGGGCGTCTCGCCCGTAAAAATCGTCCGCGCCCTCAATCACCTGCGCAAGAGTTGGGGCCACGAAGGGTCGCTCACCGGTGTGCGCATCGCGGCTGTGGGCGACCGCGTCGCGGTGAGGGACGCGGCAAGCCGCCAGTGGGACGCGGAGACCGGCCAGCTGCTTCTGGACTTTGACGGGAAACCTGCCGCGTCGAACATCGCTTCCCTGCAGGCGCCGCTGGCCAACAAGGCTCGCGAAGACGCAACCGACCTCTTCTACCGCGCCCGATCGTTGGAGGACGAGGACATCACCGCCGCGGAATCCGCCTATCGAGCGGCGCTTGTGCGTGCTCCCGACTATACCGACGCATCGTTGAACCTTGGCGGCATCCTCATGGACACCGAGCGGTTCGAGGACGCCATTGCGGTCTACCGCGACGCGCTGCGCTATCGACCGAACGATCCGGTTTTGCTGTTCAACCTTGGGGTAGCGCTCGAAGATCCCGGGCGGTTTGGCGAGGCATTGCGATCGTATGAGCTTTGCATCGAACACGCGCCGGATTTCGCGGATGCACACTTCAACGCCGCGCGCATCCATGAAGAACTCGGCGACGCGACGAAGGCGCTTCGCCACTTCAACGCATACCGCAATCTGCAAAAGGGCCCGTGATCATAGCGGAACGAGTTTTGCTCTACGCCGACTGAACAACAACGAGGAGGCAGAAATGGCAGATCAACACAAACCCGGCGAGAAGGTCCAAACCTCGGGCATCTACAAGGTCGTGAACGAAGGCGATGGCGGCTCTGGCTTCGAAGTGACGTGCGTCGAGGGCGAGCATTTCCCGCCCACCCGAAGCGGCAAAGGCGCCCACTACGAGTTGGTCCATGCGGCCACGCACTCGCACAAGCACAGCGAGCTTGGCAGCGGCGACTAATTGCGACTGGGCACCATGGGCGCGACACCCAAACGCTTGTTGTTTGCCTTTGCGTCGGCATCTTTGCTCGCCGGTTGCGTAGCCGTCGGAGAGATGCCTCCGCCCGGCAGATACCTCACGGACCGCGAGTGCAATGACCTGACTGCGCTAAAGAAAAATGCGAGCCCCACGATGGCCGAGCACCAGTCAGAGTTAGCCGCGTTGCGAAAAGCGGGATATGACCCATCCCCGTTCTGGGACGACCCCTACTATCCCGAAGACCTGCAGGCCGCGCAGCGCCTTGTTGACTACTGGTACCGGATGGAATGCGCGCCAACACAGCCGCCAGTGAACCGGTGACCGACGTACACTCGATTCGAACGACGGACGCGCGGCAACTGTCGATCGCCATCACCAAGGCCCGCGTCATTCCCGGCTCTCCAGCGAGGGTGACGTTCGCCCTGCAAAATCGTTGCGACTGCGATTTCGAGGTCGTCAGCAGCGCATTTGAGATCAAGCGCACGTACATCGGCGCGCGTCACGCGCTGCCGAAAGCGGGATGGGGTTACGCCGTCACGGACGCGGTGGCGCCCGGAACGTCGCTTCCGGCACGCAGCGAACTGTTGACGACGTTCGAAGCAGATACACGCACGACATTCCGCGGAGCCGTTCCCGCGACGGCACCGGCTGCCCTTGAGCCGCACTACTACTTCGCTGGGCGCCTTTTGTATCGGCGGTTTCGCGGCGAACTGTTTGAGACCCGCCTATACCGCCGGCTTGCCTACCCCGAACTCGAATGCTGGATCATAGAGCCGAATGATGCCTGCCTAAACAAGGAAGGCAGCGTCGTCTTCGCCTCAACCTGATTTGCTTCACGCGCTAAGGTTCGCCCGCGCACCGTTACTGTATCGGCGGAACCGTGCCGAGCTTTTCTGCGAGCATCCGCTCGTAGACACCGAAGTGAAGGTCGACTTCCTCTTGCGTGACAGCCTCAACAAAGATGTTGATCTGAACTGACAGGTCGGCAGGCCGATATCGACCGGCTTCAGGTACGCCGCAGGCAAAGGATGCGCTTCGAGAATGCCCT
>NZ_JALQDH010000096.1:0-52331 GCF_023631365.1 Caballeronia sp. INML2
TTGCCGCCTCGCATCAAGTGACATACAGACACTCTAGTACGCAATCGCCATCATTCAATGAATTTTCAACTCGGGACACTAGCCGGGAGTAACATCATTCCGTGAGGCAACACGACCGGCCGCGCTGCTTGACGCTCTCTAGACAATGGCGCGCAGATCGCGGATCTCTGCACGGCCACCATTCGCGCGGTCGCTCAAGGCGTGGTCGGGATCGCGTTCATCCAGATGCTGCTCATAGGTGTCGCGTTCATTGTCATGGGTATTCCGGGCGCGGGTCTGCTGGCGCTCGCGGTGCTGCTGATCGGAATCATGCAGCTGACTTTGGTCGAACTGAACAAGAGCCGCGGGACTCCCGCATTTTCCCCGGCTACTACGCCCCCGTGCTGGTGGTCGAAGACGGGCAGTATGTCGTCAAGCCGATGCGCTATCAATGTCGCATCGCGGGGAAGCCCGCGCACTACGATGTTAAGTACCCCGGCACGTACAACGCGCGGCGCGATAGCCTGGACAAGTTCTGGAAGCCGTGTTTTGGCTACACACATGGGCTGATGCTCGTTGACGTCTTCTATGAGAATGTCGCGCGCGCGAAGTGCGAGAACACATTGTTCGAGACGCATGACGGACCACAGGCGCCTGGTGAAAATGTCGTCCTGGAGTTTCGGCCCAACAACGGTCAGCTGTTGATGGTCGCGTGTCTCTGGTCGAAGTGGACGGCTCCCGGTCAGCCGGAGCTCCTCTCGTTTGCCGCCATCACAGACGAGCCGCCTGCCGAGGTGGAAGCCGCAGGCCACGATCGCTGCATCGTCCCGATCAAACGTGAGAACGTCGACGCCTGGTTGAATCCGCAGGCGTCCGACCTCGCCGCACTCGATGCGATTCTCGAGGACCGAGACCGGCCCTACTACGAGCATCGACTCGCCGCATAATCGTGGGCAGCGGCAGCCGCCTGCCGAAAGCCACTCGGAACGCGCCTTGCTCAACGGTTTTTGTGCTTTACTGAGGAGGTGCAACGATGGCAGGCGACAATTCGTATAAGCCCGGTGAGATAGTCAAGGTGTCCGGCATCTATTCCGTCGTTCATGACGATGGCAAGGATACGTTCGAAGTCACGTGTGTGGAGGGCGAACATTTTCCTCCGACGAGAAGCGGCAAGGGCGCCCACTTCGAACTCAATATGCGGCGACGCACTCACACAAGCACGATGAACTGAAGGGCACCGAGGCGCGTAAGTGACATGGCTAAGGTCTGATTGTCTACTCCACCGGCATGAAATGCTACCTGTCTAGCGCTTCATGCCGACCGCCCGTCGCATCGCGGCAGTGATTCCTTGCCGCGTGCGCCAGTTGCCTTCCCATGGGTCCGCTGCAAGCGTGCGTTGTCGGTGGATGGCTTGCGCCATCGTCCATTGGTCGCCGCTTTTTACCTCCGTCAAATCATCCCACGATATCGGCATCGATACCGCCATGCCCGGGCGGGCGCGCACCGAAAACGCGGCCACCGTACTGGCGCTTCGTCCATTGCGCAGATAGTCGATGAAGATCTTGCCGACTCGATTTTTCGGGCCCAGGACGGCTGAAAATCGCTGCGGCACGACGCGTGTCATGTGCTGTGCGACCGCTTGTGAGAAAAGCTTGACCTCCTCCCATCCCTGCCGGCGGGTGAGCGGCACGACGATGTGAAATCCCTTGCCGCCGCTCGTCTTCGCAAAGGAGCGTAGACCCAGTTCGTCGAGCACGACCTTGACGAGTGATGCGGCTTCCAACATTGCGGACCAAGGCAACGCGGGATCGGGATCGAGGTCAAAGATGACACGGTCGGGGTGTTCCAGATCGGGCGCCACGCCGTTCCATGAGTGGATCTCGACGACGCTCATCTGAGCGAGCCCGACCAGTGCGTCTGCGGTGTTAGCAACCAGCAGCGGTTTGTGTCCCGGATAGACGCTTACGGGCAACTCTTCCACGCCGGGAATGCGCGCACGCTCGGAGTGCTTCTGAAAGAACAGTTCACCCGCAATCCCGTCAGGCGCACGTACGAGCGCAAGCGGCCGGGCGTGCAGGTAGGGCAGCGCCCACTCCGCGATCGCGTCGTAGTAGCGCACGATGTCGAGCTTGATGCGGCCTGAGGCCTGATCCATCACGCGCTGTGGGTTGCTGATCTTGATGTCGCCCACCATGACCGTGCCGCGGGGACCGGGTCGTTCCCGTGTCGAGCCGACATGTCCTGCTTGTGGATCGTCGACGACCTTTTCTTCCGTGACCGCCCGCGCAGTCTTGTCTTCGCGCAGGGCATGAAACACGGGATGCCGGATTTCTCCATTGGGCGTCCACTCCAGGAAGGACACCTCCGCCGCAATGTCCGGCGCGAGCCAATGGAACTCGCGATCGCGCTCGGGTTCAGGCGCGTTGTAGAAGGTGGGCTGAGGCTGAAACAAGGCTTGAGCGCGCTTGTTGAACGCGGCACTGCGGGAGGGCGTCAGATGAGGCGCAACATGGCCCGCATACCTGAGCGTGCCGTCTTGTTCGTAGACGCCCAGCAACAACGAGCGCACGCCCGTCTTGGCGCCCTTCACACGCGAGAAGCCACCAATCACGAACTCTTGCCTGAGATTGCATTTGAGCTTGATCCAGTCGTTTGAACGTCCCGAGCGGTACGGCGCATCGGCGCGCTTGCCGATGATGCCTTCGAGTTTCATCTTGCAGGCCGATGCGACGAGCGAGGTCGGGTCCTCGGCGAAATCGTCGGAATAGCGAAGGAGAGGGCTCGCAACGCTCTGAATCAACTCGTGAAGCAGGGCCCGGCGCGACCGGAGCGGCTGCTCGCGGATGTCAGTGTCGTTGAGCCACAAAAGATCAAAGACATACAGGACGATGTCTGCCGTACTGCGCCGGTCGAACGCGTTCTGCAGCGCATTGAAGTCGGGCTTGCCACTGGCGTCCAGCACGACCGCCTCGCCGTCAATCCATGCGCTGCCGACGGGCAGGCCCGCCAATGCGTCTCGCAGCCGAGGCATGCGCTCTGTCCAATCGTGTCCGTTGCGGGTGATCAGCTTGACGTTGCCCAACTCGATGCGAGCGAGCATTCGGTAGCCGTCGAACTTGATCTCGTAGGACCAATCTCCCTTCGCAGGGTGTCGCTCCACCAATGTGGCCAGTTGTGGCTCGATGAGGGCCGGCATTTCGCCTGGCGCAGTCTCGAGAGGGCGTACGCGCGTCGTCGCGCGCGAACCATTCCATCGCCCCATGTCATTCGTCGTCCGCGTCCGGCGGCAAGCCGTCGCCATCGTACCCTGCGTCGTTCCCGATCATCGGCGGGCGAAGCGGTCGCTGCGTGTCGATGCCCGTCATCTCAAGAGCCGCGTCAATGCGCCGAAGCTCGGCCTTGAAACTGGCTCGCCACCGCGTGGGTGGTTCGTCGTCGCCCAACAGCGTCATGCCGTCATGGATGACGAGCGCATAGCGCGCAACCAAAAGCGCATCGATGAGTTGCGCTTCCCGTTTGGCTTGTTCCAAGAACGCTGTCGCTTTCATGGCGGCACCTCCTGTCGCCAGAGGCGCAAGCCTTGCGCCCGGGGCCAGGCGAACGAGGAGGGCGGATCGGTTGCCAATCCTGGATGGCCTTGCACTCCGGCGATAAGGGTTTATACTAACCCTGTCTCCTCCATGTCCACCGATATGGATTCAACCCGCTCAATCGAGCGGGTTTTTCTTTTCACGCGAAACTGTGTCCGGCGCAACGTGGTTGCCGCCCGGTGTCGCTTCGCTCGACCGGTCCCTACGAAGATAACCAGACTCCTCCGACCGACGTGCTTTCAGCGACCGGTTCGGGATCGAAGGAAGGCACCGAACCGCAGCAAGCGATGCGTGACGACCGTCGAAGCTTTCGGTCAACCGAGGCGGCCCAGCGCGCGCTGCAGTGGATGAGCCATTGACGCGCTCGGAAGTTAGACGGGTGCGACATGTTCGATGAGATCGAGCAGCGGCTGGATCGAAATGCCTTTGCGGCAGAAAGCATCGATTTGCGCCTGCTTGCCACGTTCCTCCACATCCGCTTCCGCCAGCGAGGTGTAGGCGATAATCGGCGTGTTCGCGAAGCGGCTGGAGCCTCGCATGGCTGAAGCCACCGCGAACCCATCGCACGCGGGCATCTCCATATCGAGAATCACGACGTGAGGCGTTGTCGCCAGCGGCATTCGGAAGGCGTCGGGGCCACTCTCAACGACCGTCGCCCGAAAACCTTCAACCACAACAACCGCAGCCAACGCCTGCGCGCCGGCCGTATCGTCGTCGACAATGAGCACGACGACCGGCGGCAACACGCGGTCAAACAGGCGATCGGTCCATAATCCAGGCGTCGCAACCATGACAGTCTTTGAATGTGTCATGGTGCGAATAGAGCAACGGCCATGCCCCTAGGCTTGTCGCTCGTCCGCTATAGGCTTGTCGTAGAGGTCGTGCAACGAGCGCTCTGCGTTAAGACGCGCCGTTTCTTCGGTAGCAAAAGCTTCCGAAGACTGTCCGACCATGATAGCTGTGCCATCTTCCGCGTTTGATAGAAAGGCTGCCAAGACCCAGCCGCCGGACTGGCGTTCCAGCATGATCTCGAACGATTGCCACATTTCTCGCCTCCTCGTCTCACTATAGACGGCCCTTATTTCAAGGCATCTTTTTTGCGTCGCTATATGCGCTTGCGATCCGCAGGCGCATCAGGAGCGCGGCCATGAATGAAGATCAGGTGAAAGGCGTCGGAGAGAAGGTGAAGGAGAAGATCAACGAGGGTGTCGGCAAGATGACGGACGATCCCGCGCAGGAGGCGAAGGGCGACGCTCAGCAAATTGGCGGCGAGGCAAGAAAACAAGTCGGCAACGCAGAAGAGGATGCGAAAGACGCAGCCAGTGGGGCGGCGGATCGTGACCGTGACCCGGGTTCCGTCGCGCCGTAATCTATCTGGTTCAAGAATGAGGGAAGCCGTGAAAGGCTCCGGAGACAGCCATGAATCGCATCTCAGCTTTATTAAGCGTCCTCCTTGTAGCGACCGGCACGAGCGCGTTCGCGCAAACCACGCAGAAGGCGCCGTCACCAACGACTCAGAACGGCGCCGCGACGAATCAAGCGGCCGACAGCGCTTCTAGCGGGGCAAGCACCCCAGGCGGCCCCACACTGATGCAGCAACGTGAAAAGGGCATGTCGCCGGATGGCGCTTCGGGGACGGACGGAAATGGAAAGGCGACCGGCAAAATAAAACAGTGAAGCTCCAGTCCCTCCCCGACGTGGTCCGGCGGGAGGGGCCATTGAGTGTTGACCGCGTCCATCCACAGCATATCGCGCAGCGCGGACAGAAGAGCAAACGGTTCGTGTTATAACGCCCGGCAGACCCGCGGCGCGCATGCTCAGCAGTCATGCTGGCGGACTCGTGTGCCGGCCCGTGTCGGGCCCGTCCGCCAGACCGTCAGCGGCGCTCTGCAGCCATGGCGGGCGATACGTCGCTCGACGATGGTCTAGGCAGCAGTTCGCATCTGTCTACCGCGAAACCAGCATGCCAATGATCACGCCTCCAAGTGCAGCGATGGTAATCGCCTTCCAAGGGTTGTCATGCACAAAATCGTCAGTCGTCTCCGTCGCAAGTCTGTACTTTTCAACGGCAGTATCTTGTACGTCCGAGAGCTTGTTTTTCATGTTTGCGCGCGCGTCGTCGCCTGATGACTGGCTGTTTCCAGACTGTGAAGCTTCGCGTTGATTGCCGTCCCCAGCGGTCGCGGGCGGCTGAGTGTCTCCACTCGACGCGCCGTGGTTTGCGCTGGTCGGAAATTCATAGGTTGTGTCGGCCTTCTCCGTGATCAGGGAGTCGACCGGTTCGTGGACCGTCTTCGCCATGGCTTCCTCCAAACGCGAGAGCTGATGTAGACGAGAAACAAAGGGGACGGGCGCGGCCGTTTCGCGCTCATCCCCACCTACCGGTTTTAAAGCGGCGGCTTATTAACCGGGATGACGGCGGGGACCTCCATCGGTACCCTCCGTTCTTTCGACGTCTACCTCGGTGCCACGTACCGTATCGTTGACGGTCTCCGTCCTGGTTGACGCTTCCTTGCCCACCACCACCTCTTCAACGACACGCGCGGTTTTGGCAACCACGGGCTGCTCTTGTGTTTCGCGAATTTCGACGGAGCCTTCCTTGAGATCAGCTGCGGTCGCCGGACGGTCCACGGCTCTGCGCTCAATGGTTGCGCGTTCTTCACGCAGATTGACTGATTCACTGACCGGCGTTTCGGTCACGCGGGAATATACGCGAACGCCGCCCGTGTGCACTTCGCGCTTGCCGACCTCCAGCGTTTCCTGGACGACCGGAAAAGCTTTACGTTCTGCCGCGATTTCGTCTGCGGTGTAGGTGGGTGCGTTGCGGTCGTAGCCCGTATATCCGCTACTGCGCCACTGCGCGACGCGCGAGTCGATGTCGACCGCGCCTGATGCATACAGTGCGTCCCGTACCCGTTCCACAGATGCTTCGTCGTTGACCTCCACGGAAAGTAATGCGCCCCCTCGACGAACTGCTTCGTGATAGTGGCCGATCTCCTCAGGTTCGTCGTCGCCGCCGAACAGTCTTTTGAAGAAGTGTTCAATGCCGCTTATGGGCACATCGTGACGTCCGTCGTCCGCAACCTCACTAGTGACAGACCGGCCCGTCGGATCACCGCCCGTCGCCGAGATGTCCCCGGTAGTCGCGCGATGAATTTCCATCTGCGCGCGAGCGATGCCTTCCGACTCAAGTCGCGTTTGAGCGCGCTCCGCCGCTTCGAACGTGTCGAATACGCCGATTATCGTTTGTGCCATTTCAAGTTCTCCGAACAAGTTAAAGGACCAATGTGTCTGAGTGTCTGGCAGTGTTGCAACAAATGTTCCGCTTTTCCTCTAGTCAATTCAGTCGAATGATCGGTCTTTTTTCCATGGACCGTTCGGGCCGTCGCGACGCTCAACGACGAGTTCTTCTGAGTTTGTCAGCACGCGAGACGTCACGTCTTCTTGCGCTTCGGTGGTCCTGACGCGCACCTCTTCCTTCAAGGTGAGCTGCATCCGGACCACTGGGACATACTCGTAGATTGGGATGACGAGGGTATCGCCTTTGCGCCGTGGCTCCTCTTTCTCTTCGACCGGCCGGTTGATGGGTATGCGCTGAACGTCGACCTTCTGACTACGGAGTTGCAGCGAGACAGGATGCTCTTCTTCATGGACGACAACCCGTTTCCACCGTCTCGATTCCGGCCGCAATGTTTTCCTGGACTGCCGCGACGCGCACTTCGCTGAGTGAATCGGGCGTTGGAATCGCGCCGGTATTCTCGTCCTCTCGCATCCGTTCCTCCTATGAACGTAAAAGGAGCGCCTGCAGCGCTTTTCATCCAGCGCAACGGATGTGCCTGTCGCGGACGCCCCAGATCGGCAGGCGGCATTTCCCATTCGGTGTCTGACCGTGCTTATAGGGCATGCCTTTGACGGGTCAGGGCCGAAGAGGAAGAGGCGCCCTCCGAGAAGACAGCACCCGTGACGACTCCCGTTATAAACGGTGAGGCTTTTGGGCGAGTGCGGAGGAGGGGATTTTCACTGGTGAAAATCGCGACCGGGGTTGTCTTGACGCCCTCAAGCTCGATCGGACGATGCGAACGCGCCTGATGCTCACGCGACAGGGCTCTGACGCCCCGTCCGCATCACAAGCGCACATAGCGTATGCCTGCGCCACGCGGCGCTACTGACGCGTGCCAGCGCGCGCGTGTATCCTGCAAAAAATTCCTGGGAGACGGCCATGGCAGACGACACGATCATATTGCGCATCTACCGCGCGCCGAACGGGCAATGGTCCGGAAAGCTGTTTGCCGGCGACGAAGAACTTGGCGCGATAGCCGGCTGTGAGTCAGCCGAAGATGTCGAGCAACAGGCGATCGACTGCGGCCTCCATCCAGATCGGGTTGAAGTGGAAGCAGGTTGAAGGCTTCTGCGCACGCGCGTAGGCATCCGATCGAAGTCAACCGAGCGCTGTTCGAAGCAGGCTTTCTCACGTCTTCGCGGCCAAGCTTCAGTTCACGGGGACGTAGCTGGAAAAGCATACGACCTCTCCTCGAAAAATTCCTTTTGTACGTGCATGAGAGCAACAATTTGGGGCCATACCGGACTGCCGGAAGGGCATGAAAAGGTCCATCGTTTCGCATTCGAATTGCATGATGGAAGTACGGCGCCGCCCGTCCGCGAATCGGTTTCGCTGCGCACTGCTCGTGTAGTCGTCGCCTATCTTCAAGATGGCAACGCGTTGATCCAAATGTTCCGAGCCATCGTCAGTAGCGAGCAAGCGAACTACGATAATTGATCGGCCAGAGCTTCGAAGACGATTTCATCGAGAACGGTCCGAGCGATCGTGTCGATGACTCAACGGGCTGGCAAAACGCCGAGCGTTAAGTCGTTCTGTGGATCGACCGGCGGCATCGGTCGGCCACGAACCTGCCCTGTCGCTAGCGTGGCGCGGTCGGCGCGATGCCGGAACACGAATCGGTGCGACCATGCAGGGCCGAACAACCCTACATGGCCTTGTCTTACTTGCTCTTTTTCAGATAGGCCTCAACATCGGCCGCCATCACGCCCACTTTCTTCACAGCGGCTTTCAGCTCGTCATGGGTACAGCCAATCTTGCCGCTCCAATAGCGCAGTTCGTAATCTTCATTGACGTTGATTCGGCTTCTGTCATCCGGTCCGCGGTTCTTTTTGTCATCAGACATTGCGTTCTCGCTAGTTGATACAAGCCAACGACCGCAGCGACAAAGCAAACTTTTTGAGCCGCCGCGTAAGCAGTTTAACGGAGCTTCGCCACGTGCCCGTCTTGAACCGTCGGCAAGACCGGCGCCGCGGCTTGGGAGACACGTCGCGCGGCAGGGAAACGGGAAAGCACCATGTCGAGGTGTACTAGACCGTGCTGCAGCAAGGTAAGCGATGGTCCAATTCGACCCCGGTTGACATAAGGCCGTCGTGTCGCACGCACGCATGTAGGAGCAACATGAGAATGTCGTGTTCGACATTTCAAAAAAGCCTCGACACACGCATGTCCCGGCTATTTTGAAATGTCGTACCGCCGGCTAAATACAGATGTCGTGTTTTTATGTCTGTCTACTCTCGATGCGACGTCGCGAGTTTCTCTATTTTTTACGGTCAGGAGAAATCGACGCCTTCGGGAAGGCGCTCGCAAGCAGCACATGTTGCGTTTTGCCCGTTAGCGCGGCAGCGATTGGAGATGCGATCGGCAAAGGACAAGGACGGCCAGACCGACCGCAGAACCCCGGATAAACCGGTACTTGCTCCCGTACCGGTCCCGTTTCATCAAACACTGGCAATCTGAAGGGGGGCGCCTCGGTTAGCTTAGCTTACGCAAAAAGAAGAATAATCAACTGTACGCAGCGGAGCTCACACAGCAAACTAGCCTTACAAGATGGCTACCGGCCGAATAAGCAGGGAGACAACCTTCGATAAGCCAGTCCACCGCAATGGTGACGCGTGCGGCGCAACCTGCTGTCCATCGGGACGTCTTTCCGAACAACAGTCAAGCCTCGAGGCGGTAGCTCCTCACAAGCGAGAGGCTAAAGGGGGTCAGTGCTGCGATAAGCTTGTACCAAGGCACTCTCGTTCGCCAGCAGAAGGTGAAGTTTTATTCGTTCCTGACCTGCGCATCAATAGCAGCAATCGGCAAGCAGCCGTACTCGCGGTGCGTGGGCGCTCACCACACCGGCGAGTGCAGAACACGCTCTCGCGCGGCGTCGTGACGAGCTTCTAGGAAGAAGACTAGAGCGGCGGTTTATTAGGAGACTTCGGATGAGCAATAGGGTAAATGCAGGTGCGCGGCTTGATCGCCTTCCGATCGGGCCTTTCCATACGCGCGTCTTATGGCTAATCGGATTGGGTATGTTCTTCGACTCATTCGATAATACGCTTTCGAGTTCCGTCCTTGCTGCAATGCTCAAGAGCGGCTGGTCAACGTTGCAGCTGAATTCCGTCTTCATGTCGTCAACGTTCGTCGGCCTGACAGTTGGAGCAGCACTTGCAGGTTGGTTGAGCGACAAGTTCGGGCGTCGCTTTGCTTACCAGTTCAACCTTGCGATTTTCGGTGGAATGGCGCTTGTGTCGGCGCTCGCCCCATCAATGCCGTGGCTCATCGCTGCTCGCTTCATTATGGGCATCGGGATGGGCGCTGAGTACGTCATGGGATATGGCCTCATCATCGAATTTGTTCCGCCGTCGCATCGTGGACGGTACCTGGGAAAACTCGCCCTGATTGGAGGATCCGGAGTTTTCGTGACGGCGGTCGTCGCGACATTCATTATTCCGTGGATCGGTTGGCGCCCAATGTTCGTGATCGGCGGTGTCGGGACGCTTTGGGTTTGGTGGATGCGTCGTCACCTTCCCGAATCGCCCCGGTGGTTGGAACGGGTGGGGCGCCATGCTGAAGCGGAAGAGGTTATGCGGGCCATCGAAAAAGATGCGGGCGTTGCGACGCCGCTACCCTCTGCTACGCAAACAACAGCGCCTGCCAAAGAGGCGCATTGGGTACCGCTTTCCACGCTTTTCTCGAGGACGGTCATCCGGCGTACCTTGCTTGCAATCGTAGTGAACGTTATCTGTCTGTTCGGGTCGTATAGCCTCACCGGGTGGATGCCTACATTCTTCGTCAAGCAAGGTATGAGCGTTACCCACTCGCTGGGCTTCACCGCTGCAATGATGGGCGGATGGATCGCTGGGCCGCTGTTCCTTTCGTACGTTTCGGACAAGATGGGACGACGTACTGCCATCATGGTGTTTGCTGCTGTGTGCGCGTGTCTGGGAGCGATTTACCCGTTCCTCACGTCCGCAACCACGATTATCTTGTGCGGCTTCCTGCTTGTATCGTCCGTCGCAATCTTCCTGACGCTGGGTCTAGGTATGACGCCGGAAATGTTCCCGACGGAATATCGATTCCGTGGGGGCGGAGTGGCGCAAATGTTTGGACGGCTTGGTTTGATTGGTTCGCCTTTCATCGTCCTCGAGTTGTTTAACCGCTTCGGAATTACCGGTGTCGTTTTCGCCATATCCGGAGCATATATTTTCATCGCGATTTTGATCATGTTGGCTGGTATCGAGACCAACCAACAATCCCTCGAGGCATTGGAGCCTGAGGAGATGTCTGAGGCGGACGGCACGCTCGCGTCCACCGCGTCTCGACAATAAGCAAGACATCCGGTCAAGGATTGAGCTGCCCTACGCGGGCGCTCACACGCTTACTCGTGAATACGGTGTGACCTGTCTTCCGCAATCGACAGCTCAACCCAGAAGAGGAAAATCGGACATGCGCGGTATTGTGTTTCGCGGTGACTCAACTCTCGAACTTGCAACCTTTGCGGATCCAACCCCGGGCGTCGGCGAGGTCGTTCTTGAAATCAAGGCTTCGGGGATGTGCGGAAGCGACCTTCACTGGTATCGGCGACCGGCGGGAGAAGTTCCGGCAGTCATTGCCGGTCATGAGCCCTGTGGAGTAGTCGTGGCAGTCGGTCAGGGTGCGGTAGGCCCTCATGCACGCGTTGGTGCGCGTGTGATGGTGCATCACTACGCCGGCTGCATGGGCTGTCCGGACTGCCGGTCCGGATGGCCCCAAATGTGCCGAACTGCGCCGATAACGGTGTATGGAACTGACGCTCATGGGGCGCACGCTCCCTATATGAAAGTCTCGGCCGATACGCTAGTGCCGTTGGATGAACGGCTCAGCTTCGAGGCAGGCGCCGCCATCTCCTGCGGCACGGGAACAGCTTGGGGCGCGTTTGAGCGCATCGGCCTAACCGGCCGAGACACCGTTGCCGTGTTTGGACAAGGGCCTGTGGGCCTGTCTGCAACGATGCTTGCCAAGGCCCAAGGCGCTCGGGTCATCGCACTTGATATTGATGAAAGTCGTCGCAGAACAGCAAAAGAGTTCGGCGCCGATGCGGTGATCAATCCCCTCGAAGTTCCAGTTGCCGAGGCGATCCGGGAGCTCACCAATGATAGAGGCGCAAGCGTTGCGTTGGAAACTTCGGGCGCTGCTGCGGCCAATCGCGACGCGCTCGACTCAGTAAGCCCCTGGGGCACCGTGTGTCTGGTCGGAATCGGCTCTGAATTCAGTCTGTCGCTGGCAAAGTATCTGCGCACCCAGGTTCGCATTCTGACGTCCTGGACCATGTCGGTCCAGGGACAGCGGGCATGCGCCGACTTCGTCGTTGATCGAGGCCTCAATCTCGACGCATTGTTTACCGATCGTTGGCGCTTGGAGCAAGCCGACGAAGCTTATCAAGCCTTTAACCGTCAAAGCGGTGGTAAGGGCGTGTTCCTGATGTAGTAGCGGTGGTCGTAGTGCAAGTCGCTCGACGGGAACATGGACAGAAGGAAACAAATGAACAGGACCAGAGAAGAAGCGGCCAAACGGTATCCAAGGTTGGGCCAGCTTATCGCAGGCGAGATGCGATATGAAAGCACTCAGGCGTCGATGAACGTCATCGACCCCACGACTGGTTCGATTCTGGGCGCTATGCCGATGGCTACCGAAGCCGACGTCGATGAAGCGCTGGTCGCGGCGAGCAAAGGGTTCGATATCTGGCGTAACACGTCTGCCTTCGAGCGCAGCAAGCTTATGCGGCGTGTTGCAGATCGTATGCGCGAGCGAGCAGACGCGCTCGCCGAACTGTTGGTCCTGGAGCTTGGCAAGCCATGGAGTGAGGCGCTCGGAGAGGTAGAAGTCGCAGCGGGGATGTGGGAGTGGGCGGCCGAAGAGGGTAGGCGCGCATATGGACGCGTCATTCCATCTAGAGAGTTAAACGCCCGCCAGATGGCGCTTGTTGAACCTGTGGGTCCGGTCGCCGCTTTCGTCACCTGGAATGGACCGCTGGTAACACCTTCGCGAAAAATGTCAGGTGCCATCGGTGCGGGCTGTTCGATCCTGCTGCGTGCATCCGAAGAAGTGCCGGCGTGCGCGTTCGCGCTAGGCCAGATCGTGTACGAATGCGGATTTCCTGCCGGTGTCCTGTCGGTGCTCGCTGGTGATCCCGTGATGATGTCCACCAAGTTGCTCGAAAGTCCTGTAACGCGAGCAATTACGTTCACCGGTTCGACCGCTATCGGCAAGCTGCTGTCGCAGCAAGCTGTCACGCACATGAAGCGCCCGATCATGGAATTGGGCGGCCACGGACCCGTGTTGGCTTTCGAGGGTATTGACGTGCGTACCTTTGCCAAACGAGCGGTCGCCGCCAAGTTCGCAAATTCGGGACAGGTATGTTTCGCCCCGACTCGCTTCTACGTGCAACGCTCGATCTATGCAGACGTCGTCGACGCTATGACCGCCGAGGCGAAACAGATCATCGTGGGCTGTGGCTTTGATTCCTCGACCCAGATGGGGCCATTGAAAAGCGAAAGACGTCTGAAAGCGATTGAGGATCTGATCGCCGACGCGAAGCAACGCGAGTTGAGAGTTACGACCGGAGGAAAGAGGATCGAGCGACCGGGCTTCTTCTACGAACCCACTATCGTCGCGGACGCAACCATCGAAGCAAAGCTCTCGAACGCCGAGCCCTTCGGACCGATTGCGGCGTTGACGCCGTTTGATACGTACGATGAGGCAATAGCCTTAGCGAATCGACTGCCTTACGGCCTCGGCGCTTATGTGCACGCGCGAGAATTCGAAACGCTTCACCGCGCGGTCAACGACCTCGAAGCAGGCAACGTCATCTGTAATGGCTGGCGCGTCACGTATCCGGAAACGCCGTTCGGCGGTCACAAAGAGAGCGGAATGTATTCGGAAGGCGGCATCGAAGGGCTTCGTGCGTTCCAGAACGTTAAGTACGCGTCGTTTTCGTGATGCGCACTGTAGTCAGCGAAACTTACCACGCTGTCGAGGAAAACGAACTGTACTTAAGAAAGTTCGACGCGCAAAATCAAACGACGATATAAGCCGTGATTTACTGAGCTACTTATTCATGAATGACGAACTGGACCTCTGCCATCACTTTGCCGACTTCGCAGCGAATACACGCTACGAAGACCTGCCCGACGAAGCAATCGAAGCCGCGAAGAAGACGGTACTCGACACGCTGGGCGTGACGTTGGCTGCGAGCGGGATGGAGCCTGCGGTCAAAGCGCTGGTAGAACTGCTCGAACAAAGCGGCGGGACCGCAGAGAGCACGGTCCTCGGTTTCGGCGGCAAGCTGCCGGCAATGTCGGCAGCATTTGCTAACGGCTCGATGGCGCACTGCCTGGACTTCGACGATCAGACACCGTGGGGCGCGCACGCAGCGAGCTCGATCGTACCGTCTGTTTTTGCATTGGCCGAACGCACGGGCGGCGTGTCTGGGAAGAAGATCATCACCGCCGTCGCCATCGGGCAGGATCTTTTCGCCCGCTTGCGTTGCAATGTCGGCTGGAATCAGAATTGGAACCTGTCGTCGATGGTCGGCGCATTCTCCGCAACGGCGTCCGCGGCCCACGTGCTTGGATTGTCCGCCAGGCAGACCGCACATGCGCTGGGCATTGCGAGCCAGCAGTCGTGCGGGACGATGGAAGTGATCTTCGCAACCGGCAGTGACTTGCGTGGCCTGTACGCCGGATTCACTGCGAAGGGGGTCGTCATTGCCGCCTTGCTCGCGCAAAAGGGCATTACGGGCATCGACACGTTGTTCGAAGGAAAAGCCGGGATATTCAAGGTTTATTTCGGCGGGAAGTACGATCGCGAGAAAATGCTTGACGGGTTAGGCGAGCAGTTTCTCGGAAGTACGACGCTCTATAAGGCATGGCCCGCAGTCGGAAATTCCCATACCTATATTCACGCTGTCATCGAGCTGATGAAGGAGAAGCAGCTTGCGCCGAAAGACATCGAGACGATTCGGACGTATGTCGGCGATTTCACGTACACCATGTGCACACCGCTCGACGTCCGCCGCGCGCCGGCTACGCTCGTCGATGCAAAGATGAGCTTGCCGTTCATCGTGGGCATTGCGGCGAGCAAGGGAAAAATGGACATAGCCGATTTCACTGAGAAAGCGCTGAAAGATCCCGATGTGCTCGCGATGGCGTCCAAGGTGACGCCGGTGCAGGACCCGAGCCAGAACTGGACGTTCAAGCTGCCTGACGGGCGAATCGAGATTGCGACGAAAGACGGGCAGGTGTTCGAGCGGCTCGGAAGCAAGGTCCCTGGCAGCCCTGAAGCACCGCTTACCTGGAAGCAGCTCTCCCAGAAGTTTGCAAGTTGCGCATCCGTTGCGGCCGTGGCTCCGCCGGATGCGGGTATCGAAACGGCTGAGCGATTGATCCGACAGCTCGAAACTGTCGATGACGCTACCGACGTACTTCGAGCCCTAGCATGGAAGTCTTAGCGCATGGAATGAACAGCGCATAGCGGTGGATATCCGCCAGCGAAAAGGAAATGGGCATCCGACTCAGGAGTCCTAATGGATGTTCCAGTTAATTGGACTTTGCGCCGTCGGGCGCATCCGCAATTAAACGCGGGCATGTAATAACCCGTAAGGAGGATTAAATGCGAGTTTCAGAAGCTTCGTCGACAGACTTCGGCAGGATCGGAAGCAACATGCGGGAGGGGGTCCTTGAGCAAAAGTTCTTGTTGCAAGGTAAGCCCGGCTCCCCGAACAACTATTTGATTAATGTGGGCCGGACAGGTGCCGGCGGCTGGACAGCGCCAAGTCACCGCCACAACTTCGATCAGATTCGCTATGTAATCAAAGGCAGCTTCCCATACGGACAGGGCAAAAGCATGCCGGAAGGTTGGGTTGGGTACTTCCCTGAAAGCGTGTACTACGGGCCGCAAGACCGTCCGGAAGGCTTGGAAATGATGGTCTGCCAGTTTGGTGGCGCCCAAGGATACGGCTTCGCCAGTGTAGAGGAGCGTGAGGCAGCGAATCAGCTGCTTAAAACCAAAGGCGAATTCAAAGACGGTATTTACACTTGGTATGACGAGTCGGGCAAGAAGCATAATCAGGACGGATTTGAGGCCTGCTTCGAACAAGTGATGGGTCGCAAGCTGGAATATGCCCAGCCGCGATACAACGATCTTGTACTGATGAACCCGGCGAACTATGCGTGGATCCCAGAACCGACGCAAGGCGTCTTTACGAAATGGCTCGGCTCGTTTACCGAACGCAATACACGAATCGGTTTTGTCAAGGTTGAAGCCGGGGCGTCGTTTGCCGCAGGGCTGCAACCGTCCATCGAGTTGCTCTTCCTGAGTAAGGGCAAGGTCAGCTTTGAAGGAAAAGAGTACGGTCTTCACTCGGCGTTTGAGTTCGACGCCAACGAAGGTCCGGTGCCACTCAGGGCGATAGAGGAAACGGAATTTTTCCGTATCGTGTTGCCAACATTCTGACGCGACTGCATCGAACAATGCATCTCGTCTAACGCCGCTCTTATACGGAACCCTCTTAGGCTATGACTACGATTGCCGTAATTCACACCGGGCCGGTTACAGTTCAGCCAATCAAGGAGCAAATCAGCGAGCAAATTCCTGAGGCGCGCGTCATCAATATCATTGACGACAGCTTGCTTGCCGATGTACGAACTGCCGGGCATCTGACGCCCGAAGTCGCAAGTCGGATCAACTCATACATGTCCAATGCACAAGCGATGCATGCCGACATTATTTTGAACGCATGCTCCTCGGTTGGCGAAGCAGTTGACTACGTCCGCAACTTCGTTACAACGCCGATCGTCAAAATCGATGAGGCGATGGCCGAGGAAGCGAGCTCGATTGGCCGCCGAATTGGCGTCGTCGCAACTGTTTCAACGACGCTCGAACCGACCGTGCGGCTGATCGAGAAAAAGGCCGCCGAAGTGGGCCGCACGATTGACGTGACGGAGCGCATCGCGGAAGGCGCGTTCGAGGCGCTGCTTAGCGGCGACGCCGCCAAACATGACGAAATTGTGAAGGGCACGATCTCGGCTCTGACCGAGCAGGTCGACGTGGTCGTGCTGGCGCAGGCTTCAATGGCACGGCTTGTTCCGCAGCTGCAGGGCGTGCACATCCCTGTACTATCCAGCCCGCAAAGCGGTGTCGCAGCGCTCAAGCGAGCACTCGCCAGCGTGCGCTAAACGGGAAGCGCGTGAGCGCTTCTTGTGTACTCGAGGAGACAACATGAAAGTAACCGCGCGGGAACTCGTTAGAAATGTCGTCAAGGAGAAGCTGGCGCGCGATGAAGTGGCGCTCTCCATGACCGTTCGACTGGTCAGAACGGCCGAAATCGTAACGATTGCCAAAACGGCGGGTTTCGATACGTTTTACATTGACCTAGAGCACAGCGCGCTCTCGATGGAAACGACGAGCCAAATCTGTATCTCGGCGCTGAACGCAGGTATCGCGCCATTCGTTCGCCTGCCGAATCTCGCGTCGGATGTGATCGCGCGCATTCTCGACGGTGGCGCGCTCGGCGTCATTGCGCCGCATGTCGAGACCGCTGAGCAGGCGCGGCAGGTCGTTCGTGCGGCCAAGTTTCCGCCGCTGGGCGAGCGCTCTCATGGCGGCGTGCTGCCGCACATGGGCTTTCGCTCGTTTCCGACTTCCGAAGTCGGTGAGGCGGTCAACGACGCGACGATGGTCGTCATCATGATCGAAACCAAGGAAGCGCTCGACGCGATTGACGAGATTGCCGCAATCGAAGGCGTGGACCTGCTCTTCATCGGGACTAACGACTTGTGCGCATCGCTTGGCATTGCGGGTCAGTTCGAGCATGAGAGCGTGCGCGATGCTTACACGAAGGGCATTGCCGCATGTCGAAAGCACGGCAAGCACCTTGGTGTCGGCGGCCTCAATGCTCATCCGAAACTCGTCGCGCAGTTCGTGGAAATGGGCGCACGATACGTCTCGACTGGTACCGACATCTCGTTTCTGGTGAGCGGAGCGAGCGCAAAAGCCGCGATGATGCGCGACCTCTGACTGCTATCCCTCAAGGATCTTGCGAATGAACAAAATCGTAGTGTATAAGCCGCTGCCCGACGAAACGATTGTCTACCTGCGGTCTCACGCGGAGGTCACAATCGTTGATCCGAAGCAGCCGGGCGCGCTCATCGACGCGCTCAAGGATGCTGACGGCGCGATTGGAACCGGCGTGAAGATGAATGCCGAGACCCTCGCGGACGCCAAGCGTCTCAGGGTGCTATCAACGGTGTCGGTAGGCTTCGATGCGTTCGATATTGACTATCTGAATCAACGCGGGATCTTGCTGACGAACACACCGGACGTCCTTACCGAGTCGACCGCCGACACTGCGTTTTCGCTGGTCCTCCTCACGGCCCGACGCCTCGCCGAACTCGATGCCTTCGTAAAAGCTGGAAAGTGGACCAAGAAAATTGGTGAGGACAAGTTTGGCGTGGATGTCCATCACAAGACGCTCGGCATCGTTGGGCTGGGTCGTATTGGAACCTCGGTCGCCCGGCGCGCTGCCTTGGGCTTCCAGATGAACGTTCTGTACGTGGACCGCGGCGTCAACGAGCGTGCTGGACGCGAGTACGGGGCCAGGAAGGTGGAACTGGACGAATTGCTCAGCGCGTCCGACTTCGTTTTGCTGCAACCGCCCTTGACCGCGGAGACCCGCAATCTGATCAGTACGCCGCAACTGAAGGCGATGAAGCGCAGCGCATTCCTTATCAACGCGTCGCGCGGCGAAATCGTCGACGAAGCAGCGCTGGTCGAAGCGCTCAAAGAGGGCACCATTGCGGGCGCAGGACTCGATGTCTATCTAGAAGAGCCGCTCCGGGCCGAGTCGCCGCTTCTGAAGATGAACAACGTCGTGACGTTGCCGCATATCGGATCCGCCACACAGGAGACGCGACGCGCAATGAACAAGAACGCTGCCGAGAACCTTGTCGGCGCGCTGAACGGTACGTTGCTGTCCAACATGGTCAATCCGGAGGTGTTCGAGCGTTGAGGGGCCTGCGCGCTGGGGGCGATTGACGGCCCCAGTTGTGTCTCTCCCAAAAACACCAACCCGTCTACTTCGACAGGTTCTTCACGATCTCGATCATCTTGTCCAGAATCGGATCGTTCTGCCGGCGTACCCATCCGAAGATAAAGCGGGTCGAATAGTCCAGGTTCGTCAGCGGGATGATCGTCAGGTCGCTCGGATACATGAAGTTCTTGCCCATGACCGCCAATCCAATGCCCATGCCCACGGAAATAAGGTTGAGCTGCGAGGCAATCGTGCTGACCTCCTGAACGATGTTCGGCTCGAACCCGGCTGCCTGACAGAACGCGTACAACTGTCCATAGCTCAGACTACTGCTGGATTTTGGATCGACTACGAACCCTTCGTCGGCGAGATCGGCGAGCGTAAGCGACTTCCTGCGCGCTAACCGATGGTCGTTTGAAACCGCGACGCCCAGGTGGCCTGTCTGAATGCACAAGGAATCGAGAACGATGCCTTCGCGCTCGATGTTGATCTCAGTACGGCGCTTGCCCGGATGCGGGCTGGGGCCCAGGTGCATGAAGCCGGCATCAATCTTCCCCTCTGCAAGAGCCTTGGGTTGTAGCGAGGTAGAGAGTTCAACCAGCGACAGGCTGATTTCCGGATAGGTCTCGCGGAACTGCTTGACTGCGGCACGGAACATGGAATGCATCAGCGTTAGCGATCCGTATCCAATGCGCAGCGTCCCTGTCATGCCATGTCCAACACGCTTGGTCAGGACTATCGCTTCATTGAGGTCGTCCATGACCCGCACGAGATGGGGCAACAGCGTGCGCCCAGCCGCGGTGAGCTTCACCGTGTGCGCCAGCCGCTCGAACAGTGGGGTTCCGAGTTCCCCCTCCAGGTCGGCGATGATCTGCGAGACGGCGGGTCGGGTGATGTGCAATCGCACGGCGGCTCGCCCAAAGTGCTCTTCTTCTGCGGCCGCAATGAAATAGCGAAGATGCCGAAGTTCCATCTTTATTGTGTCTCCTTCAACTGCAGCCGGTTAGCAGAGCTTCAACCGGCGGGCGCGTTATCTCCGCCTTGTCTCATGATTTTCGTTGTCGGTTAGCGCGGCTTACCACGACACCATAATAGCTGACTTGACCCAACGTCTGTGCGATTTCAAACTTCTATCATCGTCGCTTTAGACGCGGCAAATAGGCAGGCGCTTCGGGGCCGCATGTAGAGTAGGAGAAAGCAGTGAGCCTTTCGAGAACATCGTTACGCACGCTTGTCGAAAAGTGGATTGGAGCAGCGAATGGAATTCGCGTCACGCAGTTCATTCACGGTCGCAACGATCAATACAGATTCGTACGTGTTGAAGGGCCAGCGAACGACTGCCCGCTAGCGTTCATCTTCTTTCGCCATGCCGACGGGAGCTGGTGTGTCTTTCCGCCAGAGCGCAGGCGGCCCGCCATGAATCTCGGCGCTTAGGCGCGAATAGCGCGCCTGGTAGACGGACCCGAACCACGGGAAACACACGCTTTACAAGGCAACGCCCAAGCGAGACGGGGCTGACCAAATCAAACTGGAGATGTATATGCGATCGTACGAGAAGTGCTATATCAATGGAGAGTGGGTTTCGCCGCTTAGCCGTAACGAATGGACCCTGGTGAACCCTGCTACTGAGGAACCGGTCGCAAGCGTCACGCTGGCCGGCGCGCAAGACGTCGATCTGGCGGTGAAGGCCGCGCGCGCTGCCTTCACTTCGTTCAGCAAGACTTCGAAGAGCGAACGCATCGAACTGCTCGAGACCATCATCGACTGCTTCGTTCGCCGCGAGCACGAGCTCGCAGAGGTCGTCACGCTCGAACTGGGTACACCGATTTCGCAAAAGATTCATGTGCCGGCGGCGCTCGGCTCTTTCAAGCAGGCACTTGCAACGCTTCGGGAATACGAGTTCGAGTATCGCCTGGGGCCCAACACGGTTCGTCGCGAACCGATTGGGGTATGCGGTCTGATCACCGCGTGGAACTGGCCTCTTCAGCTTCTCGCCACCAAGCTCGCATATGCGCTCGCTGTCGGCTGCACGGTGGTTCTCAAGCCAAGTGAATTCACGCCGTTGAGTGCCATCCACCTCACGGAAGTGCTTCACGAGGCGGGCGTCCCGAAGGGCGTCTTCAACCTCGTGCTTGGCGACGGCCCCATCGTAGGCAATGCTATCAGCAAGCACATGGACATCGACATGGTGTCGTTCACCGGGTCGACCCGAGCCGGTGTCCTGATCGCGGAAGCGGCTGCGCCCTCCGTCAAGCGCGTTGCTCAGGAGCTGGGAGGAAAATCGGCGAACGTGATCCTCGATGATGCGGACTTGCGCGCCGCGGCCAAATGGAACGTCGCCCGCGCATTTTCGAATTCCGGCCAATCGTGCCATGCGCCGACGCGCATCCTGGTTCACGCAAGCCAAGAGGAAGAACTGCTGGCATTGCTTCAGGAAGAAGGGAAGGCAGTAAAAGTGGGGAACCCGCTCGACCCGCAGGTGACCATGGGGCCCGTCGTCAACAAGCTGCAGTTCGAACGAGTACAGGACTACATCAGAATCGGCACCGAAGAGGGCGCCACGCTTCGCGTTGGCGGCGTAGGTCGTCCCGATGGACTTGAGCGTGGTTACTTCGTGAGGCCGACGATATTCTCCAACGTGACGCCCCAGATGCGCATCGCCCAGGAAGAGATCTTCGGTCCGGTGCTTGCCGTCATTCCTTATCGCACGGAGGAAGAAGCCATTGATATCGCAAATGGAACGCCGTACGGTTTAGGCGCTTACGTGTTCTCATCGAACCGGGAACGAGGTGTTTCTGTCGGTCGCCAACTTCAAGCGGGGCGCGTGTTTCTCAATGGTGCGGCGAGCAACACTGAGGCGCCGATGGGCGGATATAAGCGTTCCGGTAATGGACGGGAGATGGGTGTCTTCGGGCTTGAGGAATATCTCGAGACCAAGGCCATGATCGGCTTCGACTGACGAGTGGTGCGTCTCGCTAGATGCTAAAAGCGCTCCATGATGCGAGGATGATCAAGCATCATGGAGCGTCTGTTTGCAAGCGATAACGGAAAGCGTTCCCGCGACAACAAGTGCATCTTCTTTACGCGGCCACTTGCGCGCCGTTCAATGCCTCCAATGCTTTGGAGAAGAAATTCACCGTTCCGAAATTGCCCGACTTAAGAGCCAGCCCTAGTGGCCTGGCACTGATCGATTGCGTCGCAGGTACACCCGGATCGATTTGCGGCCCGATACGCAGGGAGCGGACACCGAGCGCTTGAACCACGGCACCCGAAGTCTCCCCGCCTGCGACAACGAACTTCCGTACGCCAGCGTCCCGGAGTTTGCACGCGATAGAAGCGAGCGCAGCTTCGACTAAATGCCCCGCCTTCTCGACGCCCACTTCCTTCTGCACGAGCTTGACCTCGTCCGGCGACGTCGTGGCATAGATCAATACTGTCTCTTCATGGCTGCGCGCGAATTCAACAGCACGCTCGACCATCGGTTCGCCGCGAGACAGCGCAATCGCATCGATACGAAAGCTAGGCCTGGATGCGCGCCACTCGGCCACCTGCGCATTAGTCGCCTTGGAAGCGCTGCCGGCAAGCACGACCGACCCGCCATCGATGCAAGGAAGCTCGGCGGCATCACCTGTGTATACGAGCAGATCCGCCGAATGGAAGTTCTGCGGCAATCCGAGCGCGATTCCAGAGCCGCCAGTGACCAAAGGTAGATCGCGGCATGCGCGGCCCATTGTGTACAGATCGGCGTCCGAAAGCGCGTCGGCAATGGCGATCCGCACGCCGTCCTCTTTCAATTCTTCGATGCGCGCCCGGACGGCCTCCGGGCCTTTCGAGATGATGTCGTATCGAATGAGGTCGACTTTGGACTTGGTCTGCCGCTGCAACACCCGCACGAGGTTGGAGTCGGACATTGGCGTGAGTGGATGATTCTCCATGCCCGATTCGTTCAGCAACACGTCGCCGACGAAAAGATTGCCACGAAAGACGGTCCGGCCGTTTTCTGGAAACGCCGGACAAGCGATAGTGAAGTCGCCCTTCAGCGCGTCAAGCAACGCATCCGCGACGGGGCCGATGTTGCCTCGATTGGTCGAATCGAACGTAGAGCAATACTTGAAGAAGAACTGCCGGCAGCCTTGCGCACGCAACCACTCCAGTGCGTCGAGCGATTGCCGCACGGCTTGTTTGCGAGGAACCGTGCGCGACTTTAGTGCGACGACGAGCGCATCCGCTTCGATGCTGACGTCTGTATCCGGTACGCCGATAGTCTGAACTGTGCGCATGCCGCCGCGCACCAGCATATTGGCGAGATCGGTCGCACCGGTGAAATCGTCGGCGATGCAGCCGAGCAGTGCCTGCGCCATTGCTTCGCTCCCTCGGGAATCCGATGCCCGTATTGGTTGTTAAGTGGGTTGCGCAAACCGCCGCCCGCAGAGTCTATTGGGGCATTAATCCGAGCCCGATGCCGGCAAACCCGCATCGATCTCCCAGATCTTCGCCAACGCGTCGATAGTCGCCGATTCGCCGAGGCGGTTGGACGCCGCATCCAGCGTGGAACGGACCATGGTTGCGAGAAGCATCGGTGCCCCGTAACGCATGCCCAACGCCGACGCTTTCCTCAGGTCGTTTGCGCAGTCGCCCACCGTTGCATCAGCGGTTCGCCCGTTCGCGGCGAGAGCCGGAAGCACGCGCGCGGAGGCGCTGTTGTAGCCCGAGCTTTTGTTCAACACCGTGGCCATATCTGCAATCGTCAGTCCGTTTCTGGCACCCATGGCCGCGCACTCATAGGTGATGAGGCGGTTGCATGCGGCAATCGCGGCGACCACCAGACGCATGGCGTGGCCGCTCCCCGCGTCGCCGCAGTGGATGACCTTCGGGCATATCGCTTCGAGGATGGGTCGCACGGAATCGAGGACGGCGGCCGAGCCGCCAAAAAAGATGGCCGATGCTTGCGCAATCGCTTCGGTGTTTTCCGTGTGAAGAGGGGCATCGACAAGCGTGATGCCGAGGTTACTCAAGTCTTTCGAAACCGACCGGCTATGGTCAGGGTCACCTTGCCCCATGTCGATGACGAT
This sequence comes from Caballeronia sp. INML2, assembly GCF_023631365.1. Lineage (NCBI taxonomy): Bacteria > Pseudomonadati > Pseudomonadota > Betaproteobacteria > Burkholderiales > Burkholderiaceae > Caballeronia > Caballeronia sp. INML2. The sequence goes on from NZ_JALQDH010000096.1 coordinate 24,037, forward strand.
GGAGCTGCCCTTGAGCCAGTCCGTGTTGCGAAGCAGCGCCTCACGCGCATCTTCGGCATTGCAAAGTACTATGACGTCTGCGCCCTTGGCCAAACCTATAACGCTATCTGCTTGTTTCGCGCCGTCGCATCGCAGGGAGCCATGGTCTGTATCGAAGATGCGAACCGAGTGAGCCTTGGCCAACGCCCGTGCGACAAACGCGGCCATATCACCGCTTCCCGCTACTCCAATCGTAGTCACTTTGCCTCCTGGTTCACGACATTTATCGGCGTACCAACAAACTTGGTGTCGGCCATTGACTCGATGACGCCGATCATTTGTTCGAGTTGCGCGTCCTTGCCCAGCGCATTCAAGCCGATCTGCAAAAGCGAGCGCGCAGCGCCGCCTATAGGCATGGGTACTTTCTGTTCTGCCGCCAAACCGATGGCCTGGTGAATGTCTTTCACTTGCAGCGCAAGCCAGAACTTGGTGGACTGACGTCCCTCCGCAATGGCGGGCAGCATGCCCTGCGAGGTGTAGTTACGAGCCGTCGTAGCGTTGATCGACTCGGTCATGAGTTCAAGGGGAAGGCCGAACTTTCGTCCCATCGCCACGACTTCGAGCGTCGCCAGGCGGCAACTAACGTTCATCATGTTGTTCACGGTCTTCATGGTTTGGCCGTTACCGACGCGTTCGCCGCAATGAAAGACGTTAGGGCTGATTGCTTGCAGTACCGGCAGCGTCTTCTGGAACGCGTCGTGCGGACCCGAAGCGATGATCGAAATGGTTCCGGCAATGGCAGTGGCCATTGCACCGGAGACGGGCGCGTCGAATAGCACGACGTCCATCTCTTCGAGCTGACGAGCGAACCCTGCGGTTTCAGCCGGCACGCCACTGGTTTGATCAATGACGATCTTCCCCGGAGCCAGTCCCTCGGCAACACCGTTCGCGCCGAAGAGCACCGCCTGGACGTCCGAGCTTCTGGGTAAGCACAGCAGCACGACATCGCTGTTACGCGCGAGTTCCGCGGGCGTTGCCGCCGCTGTCGCGCCCAGTTCGACGAAAGCAGTCACCGCCTTCTCGTTCAGATCGAACACGTTCAACGGAAACTTGTCGATCAGATGACGCGCGAGCGCCCCACCCATGGCGCCTAGTCCGATATACCCGATGCGCATTTATCTCCTCCTGATTTTTAATGCCGACGATGTACTCGGCCGACGGCCGCGCAAACAACACGGCGCAAGGTTATGGTGCGCCTGGGCAGGCCCTGCGTCGAGTCGCATTTTCTCGGCGTCGTGGTAAGTGGGTCTTACCGCTGGACGAATGGATTCGCTGGCGGCTTGTCGGAGGTAGACAGGAAGACGCTCTTGGTTTCGAGGAACTCATGAACCGCTTCGATTCCGTTCTCGCGACCGATGCCCGACATCTTCATGCCGCCAAACGGCATCATGAAACTGTAGGCTCGGTATGTATTGACCCAGACGGTGCCGGCTTTCAGGGCCCTGGTCATGCGCATCGCGCGGCCGATGTTCCCGGTCCAGACGCCCGCGACCAGGCCATAAATCACGCTGTTTGCCAACGTCACGGCATGTTGCTCGTCATCGAACCCGATGATGGACAGCACGGGACCGAAGACTTCCTCTTGCGCAATGCGCATGTCGTTGGTGACGTCCGTAAAGATGGTCGGCTCGACGAACTGGCCGCCCGTTAGCCCTGGGCCGGAAGCGGGCTTGCCGCCGAGAATGCAACGAGCGCCGTCGCGTCTTGCAATTTCGATGTAGTCGAGCACCTTCGCATATTGAGGAGGCGTTGCGACGGGCCCGACATTCGTCTCCGGCTGCATCGGGTCGCCGAGCCTCACACCGCGGGCGAGAGCGAGCAGACGTTCGGTGAAACTTTCCTTGATCGAATTCTGCACTAGGAGCCGTGAGCCGGCGATGCACATCTGACCGGCCGCGCCAAAGATGCCCGAGACGACGCCGACTGCTGCAGCATCAAGGTCGGCATCCTCGAAAACAATATTCGGCGACTTTCCCCCGAGCTCCATCGAGACGCGCTTCATGCCTCCGGCCGCGGTCTCGTAGATCCGCTTGCCTGTGATATCCGAGCCGGTGAAGCTGATCTTTGCGACGTCGTCGTGCTCGACGAGCGCAGCGCCTACTTCGTTGCCGTAGCCCGTGACGACATTGAAGACTCCGTCGGGCAGTCCGGCTTCTTTGGTGAGCGCTGCAAATTCGAGCGAACTCGCTGACGCAAATTCCGAAGGCTTGACAACGACCGTGCAGCCGGCGGCCAACGCAGGAGCGCACTTCAACGACAGGAACTGCAGCGGCGAATTCCACGCGGTCAGGGCGGCGACGACGCCCACTGGCTCATGCGTAGTGAAAGCAAAGACGTCAGCCTTCTCGACAGGCATGACGGCGCCTTCAATCTTGTCCGCAAGCCCACCGTAGTAGTACCAGTATTCGGGAATGGTCTTGAGCTGACCTTGCATCTCCGTGAAGACTTTGCCGTTGTCCCGCGTCTCTGTCGCGGCGAGTTGCCCGGCGTGCTGGACGATCAGGTCGCCGATGCGCCGCATCACCTTGCCGCGCTCGGTTGCGGTCATCCGGCTCCACGGACCGTCGTCCAGCGCGCGCTTGGCGGCTTCTACGGCGCGCGCGGAATCTCCAGCGGTCCCGCGAGGAATCTTGGCCCACGGCTCGCCGGTGTAGGGATCCACCGTGTCGATCCACTGGCCCTTCGCGGGATCTTCGGGCTTCCCGTCGATCCACAGCTGATATGTCTTCACGCACCTGTCTCCATGGCTTCGCTAACCGTCGAAGGTCGCCGTCGATTCGTCGATCAGAGGCCCGCTGTCTGTCCGCCGTCGACCACGACTGCATGACCAATGGCGAACCCCGCTACATCGGAACACAGCCAGAGGACGGTGTTGGCGATCTCCTCCGGACGACCCAGGCGGCCAATCGGCTCTTGGGCGATCATCCGCTTGCGGTTCTCTTCGGTGCCTTGCGTGAAGCGGCCGATCATCGGGGTATCGATGATGCCCGGACACACCGCGTTGATGCGTACGCCATCTTTCCCATACTCGAGCGCTGCCGACTTCGTGAGACCGATGACGCCGTGCTTGGCCGCACAGTAAGCAGCCTGGCCGCGGATGCCCACCACGCCCGCGCCAGACGACGTGTTGACAATGGAACCGCCGCCGTTCTTGAGCATGATCGGAATCTGGTACTTCATGCAGTAGAAGACGCCGCCGAGATTCACACGCAGATTGCGTTCGAAGGCTTCGTCGGGAATGTCGGCCGTGTAGGCGAGCGCTTGCTCGATGCCTGCGTTATTGAATGCGAAGTCGAGCCGGTCGAATTTATCGATGGTTGCCGCAAGCGCGGCCTGCACGTTGTCGGGCTTTGAGACATCGCATTTCACGGCGAGCGCGCGGACGCCTTCCGCTTCGACCATCCGCACAGTTGCCTGTGCGGCTTCTTCCGAGAGATCGACCACGACGACATCCGCGCCTTCCTGGGCGAAAGCCAGGGCCGTTGCCTGTCCGATGCCGTTCGCCGCGCCGGTCACGAAAGCCACTTTCCCCTCATAGTTCCACTTGCGATGCGTCGTCATTGCTTCATAGCTCCGTTTTAAAGATGGCGCTGCGCGGCTGTCGCGCTTGCAGTTGTTGATCCGTTCCAAGGTACACGCAGCAATAGAGCGTTTTTCCGTCTCTGCCGCCTAGCGTGCACGACACGGCGTTGCCCTCGAACCGTATGCGGTCCGTGATTTCGCCGCCTTCGAGTACACGAACGAACTCGCCGGTGTTATAGCAACCCGCCCAGATGGCGCCGTGCTTGTCGGCACAGATTCCATCGGGCTGCCTGCCCTTGAGGTCCGCGAAGACTCGCCTGTTCGATAACGTGCCGTCATTCGCTCTGTCATACGCGGTGAGCTTGCCGCACCAGGTCTCGGCGACCACGAGCGTGCGTCCGCCGTCCTTGATCACGGCGCCGTTGGGAAATTCCAGTCCCTCGGCTGCGACGCGAATGGAGCCGTCAGGCTCGACGGCATGCATATCGGTCAGTTGTATGGGCGCCCCGCCGAACAAGTCGTAGCCGAAGTTGCCGACATACACGCGGCCGGCTTCATCGACCACGAGATCGTTGAGGTCTCCAGTCGCTATATCGCTCAGGTCCGCATAAACCGAAAGGGCGCCGTTCGACACCCTCATCAGCTTCCTCTGGGCGCATGACACGACAATGGGCGTCATGTCTGACAGGAAGCCGATGCCTGCCGGGCGTCCCGGCACCTCACAGACGACGCTGCGGGTACCGTCTTCGGCGACGATATAAAGCTTGGAATCGAAAACGTCCGACACCCAAAGCCGGTTGTCGAACCAGCGTGGCGCCTCCAGGAAGACGAAGCCATCGGCCACGAGCGTCGCCTGATGCTCTTTCATGGATATGCTCTTTTAATGGAAATGACGCGGTGAGGTGTCTCCTTCCAACGCAGGTTATTGCCTCGTTGCCTGTCAGGTCCAGTTCGATTTTGTTCGCTCGACGGTAAGCAAGGCTGAAGGCCGCTGTTGAACCAGTTACTTACCTTGCTTGAGCACGTGAATCTTATTGCTCTCGACCCAGCCTTCCGTCTTCTGCAGGTAAGCCTTGACGTGCGGCGAGATGCAATGCGCGTTGAAAGTCTCCAGGCTTTCCCATCGTTCGATAAAGACGAAGCAGCGCGGCTCCTGCATATCGCGGTACATCTCGTACTGAAGCACGCCCTCTTCTTCGTGAACGGGCGCGAGCAAGTCTTCGAGCGCGTCGGCCAACTTCTCCTCGCACCCAGGCTTTGCAAAAGAGATGGCAATCGCGGATACCTCGGACATGGTGTTCTCCTGTGATATGGAAAAAGGAAAGGCGAGGATATACGTGAGCATCGGCGAACAAAAGCGCCCTCGGGATACATCCAGGCGAGTCGCGACTTCCCGCGGGCCGCTCGATGAGATCGCGAACTAGGTGTTTCCCTTATGCGGCGCAGGCATCCAAAAACTTGCCGCCCTAATGCTGACGGGCGAAGGCGCTGCGACGGGCGTTTGCGGACGGTCTCTAACCAGCACGAGGATTGGTTTAGCGATGCTTACCCTCAACGCCAGAAAAACCAACTAGACCTAACCGTCGACTGGGAAATAACCTTCATCAAACAGCAGCACACCCCTGAACCCAGTTGTTGGACGGCATGGAAATCTACGACTACATCACCATCGGAGCAGGGTCGGCGGGTTGCGCACTTGCACGCGGCCTGAGCGACAACCCTGAGAACAAGGTCTTGCTTCTGGAAGCCGGTCCTCCTGCCGACAGGTTCTGGGTGAACACACCAGCCGGCATGGCGAAGCTGTACTTCCATAAAGAGCTCAACTGGAATTACTACACCGATCCAATGCCGGCGCTCCGGAACCGAAAGATGTACTGGCCGCGCGGTAAGACGCTGGGCGGCTCGAGTTCCATCAACGGGATGATCTTTATCCGCGGACACCGCAATGACTTTGACAGTTGGCGCGACCTGGGTAACCCGGGGTGGGGCTACGACGATCTCCTGCCGTACTTCAAACAGATGGAGCACAACCAGCGCGGCGCGAACGAATATCGCGGCACAGGGGGACCGCTGTGGGTGAGCGATCCCGTGACGAAGGTCCGCAGCTCACACGATTTCATCGAAGCCACGGAGCGGTTGGGCGTTCCTCGCACCGAGGACCTCAACGGTGCGGTGCATGACGGCGTCGGCTTCATGCAGCACACCATTCGCGAAGGACGGCGGTATTCGGCCTACACGGCATTCATCGAACCCGTGCGTCACCGGCGCAATCTGACGGTGCTGACCGAGGCTGCGGTGCAACGTATCGTGCTGAAAGGCAATGTAGCGACGGGTGTCGAAGTCGTCATTAAGGGAGAGCGTAGAACGTTCAATGCGGCGAAGGAAGTCATTGTCTCGGCCGGGTCCCTGAATTCGCCGCAGATACTCATGCTGTCCGGCATCGGGCCGGATGAGGAGTTGCAACGACACGGCATCAGAACGCTCGTGAACCTACCCGGAGTGGGCCTCAATCTGCAAGACCACTTCTATGTGCATGGAAGCTATCGCTCGACGCCGGACAGTTCATACAACCTCGAACTGGGTGGCATCAGGAAGTATCTGGAAGGCGCGCGCTATCTGCTGACGCGTAAGGGCTATCTAGCGCTCGGATCGTCGCAGGTCGGTGCCTTCCTGAAGAGCCGGCCAGAAGAACCGTACGCGGATTTGCAAATTAGCTTCAGGCCGATGACCTTTACCTACCATCCAGGCGGCGAGTGCGAAGTGGATCGCCAGCCGGGCATGGGCGTGTCGGTGTATCTACTGCGTCCGCGGGCCACCGGAACCGTGACCTTGCGCTCGTCGAAGCCGGACGATCCTGCCGTGTTCAAGCCCAACTTCTTGAGTAATGAAGACGACAACAGGGCGATGATCGCGGGTGTGAAGATGATTCGTCGAATCATGTCGACGGAGCCAGTTGCATCGCGCGTCGTTGAAGAAGAGATTCCCGGTCCGATGGTTCAGACTGACGAACAGATTTTTCATTGGATGGCGGCGACCGGCAACTCCGCACACCATCAGGCGGGTACCTGCAAGATGGGCCGCGACCGCCTCGCGGTCGTCGACGAACGCCTGCGCGTGAGAGGGGTCGAGCGCTTGCGCGTGGTGGATGCATCGATCATGCCGCATCTCACGTCGGGCAACACCAACGCGCCGTCCATCATGATCGGCGTTAAGGCAGCAGACATGATCGCGAAGGACGCTTCATCTCCTCGGGAAATTCGAGAGAGAGAGGGTATCCGCGGTCTGAACCGGTTCAGCAAAAGGAATTCATTCGATGTCAACCGCAAGTCTTCAAAGTGATCAAAGCAAGGTGCGAACACAGTATCCGCGAGTCGGTCTGTTCATCGATGGCGAGTGGATCTACGACCGGGAGACAGTCGTCGAAGTAAGAAACCCGGCCACGGAAGAAGTGCTCGGACGGGTGCCGAAGGCGACCGGCGACGACCTCTCGCGCGCTCTGGATGCAGCCGCACGGGGATTCCGCATCTGGCGCGACACACCGCCCCAGGAGCGCGTCAAGGTCATCCAGAAAGCAGCGGCTTTGATGCGCGAGCGACTCGACCTCATCGCCACGACGATCACGCTGGAGAACGGCAAGCTTTACTCCGATGCCTACGCGGAAGCCGACCGTTCGATGAACTTCTTCGAATGGAATGCTGCGCAGTCTTTGCGCGACTACGGGTTAGTTGTGCCAGGCGAGTCACAGATGCAAAAGTTCGTCCTGCGACAGCCGATCGGACCGGTGGCGGCCTTCACGCCGTGGAACGTGCCGATCAGTTCGGCGGCCCGCAAGGTCAGCGCAGCATTGTCAGCGGGATGCTCGGTCATTCTGAAGGCCGCCGAGGAAACGCCCGCTACGGCATGTCTCGTGGTGAAGGCGTTCGAAGACGCGGGCCTGCCGCCCGGCGTGCTGAATCTCGTGTTTGGCAATCCGGCGGAAATATCGTCGGTGCTCATTGCTTCGCCGGTCATTCGGCTGGTTACGTTCACGGGCTCGGTGCAGGTCGGCAAGCACCTCACGCAGCTGGCCGCGGCGGCCATGAAGCCGGTCTTGATGGAGCTGGGCGGTCACGCTCCGGTCCTCGTCTGCGAGGGTGTAAATGGCGCGGCAGTCGGACGACTCGCCGCGCGCGGCAAGACGAACGCGAGCGGACAAATTTGTGCGTCGCCATCGCGGTTCATCGTTCATCGCAGCGTGTATGACGATTTTGTTGCCGCCTTTGCGGGTGCAGTGAACGATGTCCGCGTCGGCGACGGCTTCAGCGAGACCGCGCAGATGGGGCCGGTGGCGAGCGCACGGCGGCTGGCGGCCATGCAATCGCTGGTGGCGGACGCCCGGCAGCGCGGTGCGCGCGTGGCTGCGGGAGGCGAACGGATTGGCGAACGCGGTTACTTTTTCGCCCCGACCGTTCTGGCCGATGTTCCGAACGATGCCGACGCAATGACGATTGAACCCTTCGGCCCGCTCGCCGCGTGCGTGCGCGTTGACAATCTGGGCGAGGCCATTGCGCTGGCGAACAGCCTGTCGGTCGGACTGGCCGCGTATGCCTTCACCAACTCGTTGGAGGACGCCGAGCGCATCGGCCGCGAGCTGGAGTGTGGCGTCCTCTCCATCAACCATTTCGGCACGCCGGACGCCGATACGCCCTTTGGTGGTGTCAAGGACAGCGGCATCGGGCGAGAGGGCGGTCCATCAACGCTCGACGCCTACATGGTCACGAAAACAGTGCTGCAAAAGACAGTACGCATCTAAGAAAAGCTCAATACAAGAAGACCCGTTCAGAAACGAGCGCAGACGTTGGACCAAAACAAACATATTGGAGACAAACGATGGGCACGTTTCAGAGGCGTCTTCTGAGCGCAGGCGCGGCGAGCCTGTTGCTGGCCGCCGGTGCGGCAAGCGCAAAGCAAATCACGGTTGGGTACGTCGCTGCGGGATTGCAGTATCCGTTCAATGTCGCTGTCGCGAAGGGCTTTGAAGATGCGGCCAAGGCAGCGGGCGCCAAGGCCATCATCCTCGACCCCAAGACGAGCGTCGAGAAGCAAGGCAACGCAATCGACGACCTGATTTCGCAGAAAGTCGACGGCATCGCTTTTCTGCCGCTTGATGGCGTTGTCGCCCAAGGCTGGGCGGACCGCGTCGCGGCGCACGACATTCCGCTCGTCTCGGTGGCGACTGAACTGGGCGATCCGCAGAAGCGCTCGATCCACGACGTCTATCCGAAGCTCGCCGCGCTGGTGGCGAGCGACGAGGTACATACGGGCTATAACGCCGGGGAGATTGCGGCGAAGTTGTTGTCGAAGGGACGCGTCGCCAACATCGCGATCGTGGAAGGCGCGCCGGGTTATCCGCAAGTCTGGCAGCGCACGAAAGGCTTCAAAGATGCGTTGGACAAGGCTGGAGTGAAGTATCGCGTGGTTGCGTCCCAGCCGACCGACTGGACCGCCGAGAAGGGCGAAGCCGTCTGTCAGAACATCCTGACCGCTCATCCCGATGTCGATCTCTTCTATAACCAGGCGGATGACATGGTCGTTGGCTGCGCACGCGCTGTACGCGCGGCCGGTTCCAATGCAAAGCTCGTCGGCTGGGGCGGCTCGCGCCTGGGCATCACGGCGATCAAAGCGGGTGAGGTGGATGGCACTGTCTGCGTCCAGCCGGAGCAGATGGGCCAGCAGGCGTTCAAGGCGCTTTACGCCGCTGTGACGAATCCAGGCGCACCGAAGGGCAAGTTCATCGAAATCCCGACGCCCGGCGTCACTAAAGCGAACGTATCCAGTTGCGTGCCTCAGTGGTAAGCGCCGCCCTCAACGCGGTCCAAGTAACGAAAGCAGCAAGACAACAAAACAAATCGACGGAGACACTCATGAAGAGTCATTTCAGGAAGGTGGGCGTGATTTGCCTGGCGAGCGCGTTGGCGTTCATGGCAGACGTCGCGCTGGCGAAGGACATCACGCTCGGCTACGTTGCCGCGGGCATGCAGTACCCGTTCAACGTTGCGGCCGCAAAAGGCTTCGAGGCGGCGGCGAAGGCGGCAGGCGTCAAGACGATCGTCCTCGATGCGAAAACGAGTGTCGAGCGCCAGGGGAATTCGGTGGATGACCTCATCGCGCAAAAGGTCGATGGCATCGCCGTTCTGCCGATCGACGCTGTCGTCGCGCAGGCCTGGGTCGATCGGGCTGCGTCCCACAACATACCGATCGTGGCTGTGGCGACGCAGGTCGGCGATCCCCAGAAGCATCCTGTGAAGGATGTCTATCCGAAGCTGACCGCGCTGGTCGCGAGCGACGAAGTGCATGCCGGATACAACGCCGGGCAGATTGCAGCGACGCTGCTCCCCAAGGGGCGCACGGCGAATATCGCGATCGTCGAGGGCGCGCCCGGGTATCCGACCGTATGGCAGACGACTCAGGGCTTCAAGGAGGCACTCGACAAGGCGGGCGTCAAGTATCGCATCGTCGCCTCGCAGCCTACGGACTGGACGCCTGAGAAAGGTGAGTCGGTCTGCCAGAACATGCTGACCGCGCACCCGGACATCGATCTGTTCTTCAATCAGGCCGATGACATGGTGATTGGCTGCGCCCGCGCCGTACGCTCAGCAGGCTCGCACGCAAAGCTGATCGGGCGCGGTGGATCACGTCTTGGCATCAACGCGATCAAGGTCGGCGACGTCGATGGAACCGTCTGCATCCAGCCCGGAAAGATGGGGCAGCTCGCGTTCAAGGCGCTGTACGCAGCGGTGACGAACCCCAGCGCGCCGAAGGCACAGTTCGTCGATGTCGACACGCCTCAGGTTACCAAGGCGAGCCTCGCGCAATGCGTGCCCGAGTGGTAAGCACGAGCGACGACAACCGATGTCGTAGGAGAAAGACAAAATGGCAAACGAAGTCCCGCTGTTGCAGCTTGAGGGCGTCACGAAGACATTCCCGAACGGGCTGACCGCGCTTCGCGGAGTCAATCTGGAAGTGTCACGCGGTACGGTGCATGGGTTGCTCGGCGCGAATGGCGCTGGCAAATCGACGCTCATCAAGATTCTCTCCGGCTCACTTCCGGCCACGGGCGGACAAATCGTTTGGAAGGGCGCTGCCGTTGAATATTCAAGTCCGAAAGCGGCGAATGACATGGGCATTGCGACCATCCATCAGCACATTCCGTTGGTACCGACGCTCTCGGTGCTCGAGAACGTGTTCCTGGGAGAGGAAGGCCGGTGGCGACGAAATACGAAGATACGGCAGCGGTTCTCGGAGTTGTGCGCGCGCGTCGGATACTGGCTCGACCCGGACGGTCTCGTGAGCGATTTGTCCATCGGGCAACGTCAGATGGTCGCGATCCTGCAGGCGCTTGGCACGGGCGCCGAAATGATCGTAATGGACGAGCCGACCGCTTCGCTTGCCGCGAGTGAACGCGAGGTGGTTTATCGCATCGTGCGGCACCTTTCCAGCGTCGAAAACAAGGCGATCGTGTTCGTCTCGCATTTTCTCGATGAAGTGATCGCGCTCACGGACCGTGTGACGATTCTGCGCGATGGTCAGGCGGTCGTGGATGCGAAGACGTGTGATCTCGACGAATCGCGTATTGCGGAAGCCATCGTCGGCCGCCAAATCGTCGCACTCGAACGGGCGACGCCGCGGCCTGTCGATGCGGCAGCCCCCGTGCTGTTGGAACTGAAGAATCTCGCGTCGCCCCACAAGCTCGAACCGGTCTCCTTGTCCCTCAAGGCGGGTGAGGTCGTAGGCGTAGCCGGGCTCTTGGGCTCGGGTCGCAGCGAATTGCTCCATGCGATCTTCGGCGCGGACCCGGACGCCACGGGAGAAGTGCTACTTGAAGGCCGTGCGCTCGCCCAGTCGACGGCGGCCGCGGTGAAGGCGGGTCTGGCGCTCGTGCCGGAAGACCGCATGGCGCAGGGCCTCGTGCCCGGCTTCGAAATCTGGCGCAATACGACGCTTCCCGCGCTCGATGGCGTATCACGGGGGCGCTGGTTGCCGGACAGAACGCAAGAGCAGCAGCGAGGCGCGGAGGCCATCCGGCGTTTGTCGATCAAGGCGAACTCGCCGGACATTCTCGTGACCGAGCTCAGCGGCGGGAATGCGCAAAAAGTGACCATCGCAAAGTGGCTGTTCAGCGATGTGAAGGTGTTCCTGCTGGACGAGCCGACCGCCGGAATCGACATCGGCGCGAAGACCGACATTCTGTTGCTCGTGCGAGAACTGGCGGCTGCGGGAAAGGCGGTGATCGTCGTATCGTCGGAGTTCGAGGAAATTCTGGCTGTGGCCAGCCGAATCCTAGTCATGCGTGATGGACGCTGCATCGCCGAGCGCCTGGGCCACGAAACGTCCGAGCACGAACTGGTTCTGCTGGCAGGCGGCACGAGTGCGAACTCGGCGAGCGCGCCACGTGCAGCCGCGCAATCTTGAAAGAGCGAGTAATGATGAATCTGACGACTTCAACCCATTCCGGTCCGTCCCACGGCGGCGACGGTTCTTCGGGCGGCCCAACGGACGGCGTGACCGCGACGATGCAGGCGCAGGCGACGGACTGGCGACGCTTATTGGGTCTGCGCGAGATGGGCGTCTACTACGCCCTCATCTTGCTGGTGCTGGTGATCTCCGCGGTCACAGTCTATACCGGCAGGCCCAGTTACCTCAGCGTGGCCAATATTTCCAACGTGCTCTACCAGTCGTCACTGGTTGCGATCATCGCCGTTGCGATGACGGTGATTTTGATCACGGGCAACTTCGATCTTTCAGTCGCTTCGGTGGCGGCGCTTTCGGCCGCGGTGGTCGTGGGGCTCGCGGATACCGTCGGGTTCTGGCCCGCTGCGCTCATCGCGATGCTGGTCTCGGTCTTGGCTGGCCTGTTGAATGGCGCGATCGTCCAGTATCTCGGTATCAACGCGTTCATCGTAACGCTGGGCACATTGACTGCGATTCGTGGGGTGGTCCAGATCTATACCGATGGCCGCTCGCTATCCGTGGACACGCCCGACGCGTTGCAGGCGATGCGACTCTTCGAGTCCGGCCGACTGCCGATAGCCATTCCGCTCATCGTCATCGGCGCGGCCCTGCTGTTGGCGGGATGCTATTTCGTGGTCCGTGCGCGCCGCGAGTCGCGCACTGTCTCGGTGACGTCCCTCGGAATGCTGGCAGGCGGAGTCTGCTGCCTCGCTCTCGTCGCGGCCGGCGGGATGTCGCTTGCGATGCCGAAGCCCGTCGTGTATATGGCTATTTTTACGTTGATCGTCTGGTTCGTTCTGAGTTTGACGAACGTGGGCCGGCGGGTCTATGCAGTAGGCGGCAATCCCGAAGCGGCGCGTTTATCGGGGATCAATGTGAAGCGGTACAAGATGGCGGGCTTCATTCTCTGTAGTGCGGCGGCCGGCTTTGGCGGAATCCTGTTCGGCAGCCGTCTGGGGGCGGTCAATCCGACGGCGATGCAAGGCGCGGAACTGACTGTCATCGCTTCGGCGATTCTCGGCGGCACGTCACTGTTTGGCGGCGCAGGCTCCGTCATTAAAACGCTTGCGGGCGCGCTGCTGCTGTTCACCTTGACGAACGGATTCAACATCCTGAACTTGGGCGCGAACTATCAGGGCGTCATCGAAGGAACGGTGGTCGTGACGGCAGCGGCCATCTATACGGTCGGCGGTACGCGACGTCGTAAGCGCTAAGCCATGTCTGCACACGTTGCGGATTGCACGTTGGGTCAGGAGCCCCTGATCGTGACTGATCGTTGCACCGGCTCCGAAGCGCTGACGGTTGCCGATCGGAAGATCATTTCGCAAGGGCTGACCGCGCTCTTGCGTGAACGGTCGGTGGCTTACGAGATCGCGGTGAACGTCGCGCTTTCTCGCGGCATCGCCCGACCTGACGTGCGCGATTTCGGCCTACCCGACATCCTCCGTCTCAGCCGAATGATCTAGCAGAAACCAATGTTGAGTGCGTTTTTGTTACGAGCGCATGTGGAGAAGAAAGGTGACCAAGCAAAGCTCGATCCGGACCCTCTCGGCCGGTTCAATCGGCAACTTCGGCGAGATCTATGACTTCGCGGTGTTCGGATTCTCCGTTCCTATTCTGTCGGCTCATTTCTTTCCCGGCAGCGATCGCACCGCAGCGTTACTCAGTACGTTCGCCGTCTACGCCGTTGCGTTCTTCGCGCGGCCGCTCGGCGGGCTCTTGTTCGGCGTCTTGGCCGACAAGGTAGGGCGGGTAAGGGTCATGGCGATGACCGTCTGGTTGATGGCGCTCGGCACCGCCGTGATCGGGCTCTTGCCGACGTACGCGAGTATCGGCATTGCAGCGCCCGCGCTGCTGGTCTTTTGCCGCATTGCTCAGGGGCTTGCGCTCGGTGGTGAGACGACGGGCACGACCAGCTTCATTCTCGAATCGGCGCCAGACGACCGCAGAGGCGGCTGGATCGGCCTGACCTTGATCTTCTCGCATCTGCCAAATGCGTTGGTGGCAGGACTCTTGATCGGCCTTCAGTTCGCCGCCGGTGCAAGCGCGTATGCCGATTGGGTCTGGCGTGTTCCGTTTCTTGCGGGCGGGCTGATCGGCATCGTCGGCTTCTGGCTGCGGCGCAATCTCGATGAACCGGACGAGTACAAACAGGCGACACGCCGATCGGGTTCGAAGCATCCTCTTCGCACCGCGATTCGCGAGGGCGGCCTCAGGGGCATGCTGAACGTGGCGATGATTCAGCCGATACAGACCGTCGGATCCTACTTGCTGCTGGGATTCATGTACACGTTCCTGGTTCGGGTGGCGAAGCTCGACCCGACATCGGCGCTCATCACGAACGCGGTGGCCATCGTCGTCCTGTCGTTCATGATTCCGCTCGGCGGCGTATTGAGCGACCGGCTCGGGCGCAAGCGTATTCTGTCCTTCGGCGCCGCGTGGCTCGCGTTCGCGGCTTATCCGGGCGTGTACCTTGCCGCGAGCGGGACCGTCACGGGCGCGCTTGCCGGTCAGCTTTTGCTGGTAGTCGGGGTTGGGCTATATGGAGGTGCGTGCTTCGTTGCCGCGCCCGAATTCTTTCCGACTGCCTTTCGGGCCACCGGCCACGCGATCTCTTATCAGGCCGCAGTGGCGGTCTTCGGCGGAACGACGCCTTTTATCGGAACACTGTTGGTTCAGGCCTTCGGTTCACCGCTCGCGCCGGCTTATTACGTGACGTTGGTTGCCGTAGCTTGTCTCATCCTGGTTCAGTTCGTGCCGGAAACAAGAGGCGTGAGTCTGCGTACCGCTGCCAGTACGACGCCGAGCGAGGGCGCTTCGCGCGTCGCACATGACCTGAGATAAGGTTAGGACGGTTGATCGAGACGATAAGTCTTGATCGCGTTATTGCGAAAGATCTTGCGCCGGTCAGCGTGCGACAGGTGCTGCGTGGCGCGGTCGACGATATCAACCCATTGCCCGTAGCTTGCCGCGAGTTCCAGCACAGGCCAGTCTCCGCCGAAAAGCACCCGATCCACGCCGAAGCGGTCGATCGCGTGATCAATGAGGGGCAGCACCTGGTCCTCGCTCCATGTCGCATGATCGGCCTGCGTTAATAAACCGGAGAGTTTGCAGGCGACGTTGGGCAGCGACGATAGCTCCCTCAAACCCTCGCGCCACCGAGCGAGCCGATTCTCCTTCACCTCGGGCTTGCCCATGTGGTCCAGGACGAACGACACAGATGGGCATCTGCTCACCATCTCGATCGTATGCTCGAACTGATGCGGGTCGATGCAGATATCGAAGGAAAGATCGTACTTCGGCAATAGGTTGACGGCTTCGAGAAAGTCGCGCTGCAAGATGACCGTCGAGTCCGGCATGTTCTGAATAAGACGGCGTATGCCGCGAACCGCGTGCAAATCCGACAGACGCGCCATCTCCGGCTCCATGGACAAGCCCCTTTCCATCGGCAGGCAGGCGATGCACCCCATGATGCGCCCGTCATCGACGGACGCGGAGGCGATCCATTCGGCTTCATCGAGATAGAACGGCATGTCTACATCGGCTTCGACAAAGACAAAACCTTCAACGTGATGGGGCTTCGAAGCGCTCGCCAGATCGTCGGCCGTCCAGTCGCGGTCGAGCTTCGCGGCGCCGGTCGCCCACGACGAACCGCCCGACCACGAATAGCCGAAGCGCTTCCGGTCGAGCAAATGGATATGCGAGTCGATGATAGGGAAGTCGATCATTGTGGATAGTCCCTTGT
The DNA here is from genome assembly GCF_023631365.1 of Caballeronia sp. INML2. NCBI lineage: Bacteria > Pseudomonadati > Pseudomonadota > Betaproteobacteria > Burkholderiales > Burkholderiaceae > Caballeronia > Caballeronia sp. INML2. The sequence continues at coordinate 39,833 of NZ_JALQDH010000096.1, forward strand.
AGCACGAACATGGACAACGCTTTCACAAGCCAAGGTGATCCTTTCCCGCGAGCCACGCAATCAAATGTTCACGGAAGCCCTCGGCGGCGGGAGACGCATCGCGAGTCGAGGAGTGGTAAAGGCAGACCTGACGCATGACTTCAGGCTGAACGATCTGGCGCATTACGAGGCCGAAGCGCCGCCCGAGCAGGCCGACGTAAGCGGGCGCGATCACAAGCCCGAGTCCTTCGGCTGCCATGCCGAAAGCCGTGCTAATGTTCTCGACGATCTCGACCGGCGTAATGCGATCATTCGCATCGTATTCGCCGTGCGTGAGCAAGATGGTGCGCTCATAGTCTCGCCCGGCGACGACCAGCGGATAGTGCCTCAATTCAGCCCATGAAATCTCCTCGCGTTCTGCCAACGGATGCCCGGCTGCGAACCACACTACCCACGCGCTCTTGAAGAGATCGAGCCGCGCGACACTATCGCTTACAGACTGATCCGGTCCGACGGCTAGGTCGACTGCGGCGCTCCTGACGCTATCGACTAGATTCTCTACTGACGTGTCCCGTATACGCACGAGCACCTTGGGTTGGGACCCTGCGTAAGCCTTGACCGCTGCTGGCAGAATCGTGCTCGCCAGAATAAGCGGCGCGGCCACACGAACAATGCCGGCTGCACGATTACGAATGTCGTCCGCCGCTGCCTGCGCGAGATCCATATGCGCGAGCACGCTTCGAGCCGAGCGATGAAACTCGCGGCCAGCGGGAGACAAGGAAACGCTGCGAGTCGTGCGATCGAAAAGCCGGAAGCCAATCGAGGACTCCAGTTCGCCGACGAGCTGACTGACGGCGGATGCAGACAGATTAAGACGCTCTCCGGCTTTGGAGAAGCTCCTGACATCGGCTACGGTCACGAACGCCGAGAGTTGTCGTGGCGTGAATCGAGGAAGGGACATGAACCGCGCGATGCATCGCATTATTAACTGTTTCTTAAGAATACCTCACGATTCATTGCTTGTTCATCGGTGTATCTCCTATCAGACTGATGCTCAGCCAGTTTGCGGAACCGAGAGACCATCACATGAACGAGCATAACCCTTCTGAACACGCTGATTCGCAATCTATCCAGCCTGTCGGCGATCTTTGCCATGTCTTCTCCAACCACGTTGCAGATACCCGGTTCGAAGACCTGTCGCAAGAAGCCGTCGAAGCGGCCAAGAAGTCCATTCTCGACATCATCGGTGTCACGCTCGCCGGCAGTGGCATGGAGCCTGCGGTACGCGGCGTCGCCGACGTTATCCTGGATGCAGGCGGGCGACCGGAAGCTTCCGTTCTCGGGTTCGGTGGTAAAGCGCCGGCGCAGTCGGCCGCGTTTGCTAACGGCGTCATGGCGCACTGCCTCGATTTCGACGATCAGACGCCCTGGGGCGCGCATCCCGACAGCTCCGTCGTTCCGGCTGTGCTTGCACTCGCCGAGCGCAAAGGACGGGTCTCCGGGCGAGATCTCATCACAAGCGTTGCGCTGGGACAAGACCTGTTCGTGCGTCTGCGCTGCAACGTTCAATGGCGACAGGACTGGAATCTCTCGTCTGTCGTCGGCGCATTCTCGGCTGCTTCGGCGGCGGCCTATGTCCAGGGGCTGAGTCGCGAGCAGATTGCGCATACGCTCGGCATTGCGAGCATGCAGTCGAGCGGGACGATGCAGGTCATCTTTGGCATCGGCAGCGATCTGCGCGGAATGTACGCCGGGTTCACGGCACAGGGGGCGGTGATGTCGGTGCTGCTCGCACAGAAGGGCATTACGGGAATCGCGGAACTGTTCGAGGGAAAGGCAGGCATCTTCAACGTCTACTTCGGCGGAAAGTACGACCGGGAAAAGATGGTCGACGGTCTGGGCAAGGCGTATCTCGGGGCCTCGATGTTGTACAAAGCGTGGCCGGCCGTCGGGAACGTGCACACATACATTCACGCCACCATCGATTTGATGAAAGAGCATCAACTGAAGGCGAGCGATATCGAGCAGATCAAGGTCTTCGTCGGAGATTTCCATCAACGCATGTGTTATCCGCTGGAGCAGCGACGCGCGCCCGCGACCCTCGTGGACGCGAAGTTCAGCCTTCCATTCTGCGTCGCGCTTGCAGCGGCGCGCGGACAAATCCGTATCGCTGATTTCAGCGCAGCAGCGTTGCGCGATTCGGAGGTGCTTGCAATCTCTCAGAAGGTCGTTCCGGTAGAAGACAGCAGCCTCGACTGGAAGGTAAAAATTCCGGACGGTCGCATGGAAATCGTGACCCGCGATGGGCGTCGCTTGGTACGGGTCGGCGACAACGTGCCGGGAAGCCCTGAAGCACCCATGTCATGGGACGCGCTCGCCACTAAATTTCGCGATTGCGCTTCGGTTGTGGCGAGGCCGCTTGCGACAGAGCGAATCGAGCAAGCGATCAACCTCGTGCGCAACCTCGAGTCGCTAGAGGATTCGACGCTGTTGTTCAACGCAGTCGTCTAATCGCAGGCTCATACATCAACAGGGAGACACAGCAGCATGAAGCGATTCGAAGGAAAGGCGGTGGTCGTGACGGGCGCTGCCAGCGGTATTGGAGCGGCGTGCGTGCGCCGGTTGTGGGAAGAGGGCGCGTCGGTGGCGCTGGCGGATCAGGATCAGGTCGGAATCGACAAGCTCGTCACCGAGTTGCACGACGACGCTCGCATCTTCGCCGCAAAGCTCGACGTGTCGGATGCAGAACAGGTGCGGCAGTTCATCGCTGGGGCGCAACAAAAGCTCGGGAACTTGCACGGTCTGATCAATTGCGCTGGCATCAAGGGTGTGGGCAACGTGCTGGATTGCGAGTCTGAGAACTGGAAGAACGTGATGTCGGTGAACCTCGACGGCACTTTCCTCATGTGCCAGGCGTTTGCCCGCGCGGTTCAACATGACAACACGTCACGCGCCATCGTGAACATTTCGTCTGGAGCGGGAATCATGGGTGTGCCGAACCGGCTGCCCTACGTGGCTTCAAAGTTCGCGGTCTCCGGCATTACGCGCACGATGGGCGCAGAGCTTGGGCCTTATGGAATTCGAGTAAACGCCATCGCGCCTGGCATGATACGCACGCCTTTCACGGCCTACATGTTCGACGATCCGGAGAAGGCCAAGCGTATCCGGGCCGCTCACGCGATAGGTCGCGAAGGTCAGCCCGAGGAAATTGCAGCGGTCGCCGCCTTTCTGTTGACCGATGACGCCAGTTTTATGACGGGCGCCATTGTCTCGGTCGATGGCGGTCAGACGGCGTGCATTCCTTCTGTCTAACGCATGGACCGCGTACAGAAAGGGCTTGGTCCGGAGCCCTCGACGCTCAGTGTATCTTCTTTACTTCGCACGATTACTGGTTTTGTTGCTTTATGCTGCGCGTTTCGAGAACACTTCCTTGAACACAGGCATCGCCGAGAACACGTTCGGCCATCCCGCGTAAAAGGCCAACTGGGTTAGTACCTCGGACGCTTCATCTTTCCTCAAGCCGTTGTCCATCGCGCGGTTCAGGTGGTACGGGATTTGAGCGACCTGACCATTGGCCACAAGTGCGCTTACCGTGACCAGGCTTCGATCGCGCGGCGCCAGCCCCGGTCGTAGCCAGAGGTCACGAAAGAGCGCGTCGGTCGTGTACTGAACGACTCCTGGCGCAACTGCACCGAAGTTCTCCTGGACCATCTGCGCGCGCTGGCTCTCAGCGGATTCGTTTATCGGTAGCAACGTCGCGTCGGCAGGATCAACGTCATTAGCCCGGATGCCGCGCTCATCAAAGATTTCCTTCACTGCGCTTGATGCGGCGGTGGCGTTGGCCCATCCTGAATAGAACGCGAGATGCGCGATCATTTCCGAGATCTCGGTCGGCTTTACGCCGTTGTCCAGCGCGAGCCTGAGCTGGAATGGCATTTCAACAGTCTGGCCACGAGCGATCATTACTGAAAGAGTGACGATGCTGCGGTCACGCGGGGAGAGATGCGGCCGCTTCCAAAGACCGTTAAGCAGGGTCTCAGTCGTGTATCGCTCGAAGGCCGGAGATACTGATTTCAAGTCCGCAAGGGACGGAGGTTGTTGCATCTTGTCAGTCCTTTTCATAGGCGCGCAGGCACAGACGAGGATGGAGGCGCTCACTGCCGCGATTAACGGCAGGAGCCGGCAGCAGCGGTCAGGGCTGACGGTATTGCTCCTCAGTGACCTGTTCGAACCAGTTGACATTCTTGTCATCGAGTGCCTCTTGAAGCGCTACATGCGTTACACCGTGGTCGACGTCGCGCCGTGCCAGTGTTTGACGCCAGCAGAAATCGACACAACGTCGCCAGCGACGATTTGCTGGCGTTCCTGCCCCCATTGCTGAACTCAGCCTCTCCCAGACGTAACGATGAGGGTCTGCCCTAGCGGATGCGTATGCCAAGCAGTGCGAGAGCCCGGCTCGAATGTAACCATGCCGCCTGACAGGCGAGAGGGCGCGTTCGACTGAAAGAGCGGGTCGATGCGAACTTGCCCCATGAAGCGCTGCGCTATGCCCTGTACAGAGGGTTTCGATCCGCTATGTGAAACCGTCACGCCCGCGGGATCAACGTCACTCGCTGATGCGGCCAGCGAAACCCACGCGAAGGCGGAGACAACGATGGCTTTCGGGAGGCCTTTCATTGCGCTTCGCCGCCGCCGAGATACTGCTCGTCCGTCACCTTGTCAAGCCAATCGACGTTCTTTCCGTCAAGCGCTTCCTGGATGGCGATATGGGTCATCGCGGTCGTCGATGTCGCGCCATGCCAGTGCTTGTGGCCGGGCGGGCACCAGATGACATCGCCCGCACGAATTTCGACACGCGGCTCGCCTTCGCATTGCGTCCAGCCGCATCCGGCTGTCACCAGGAGTGTCTGACCGAGCGGGTGCGTATGCCAAGCGGTACGCGCGCCGGGCTCGAAGGTCACACTCGCGCATGATACCCGGGCCGGCGGGGGAGGAGCATTAAGCGGATCGATCCGCACCGTGCCTGTGAACCATTCCTCTGGTCCTTTCATCGACGGCTGTGATCCAGCGCGTTTAAGTTGCAAGTTTCTCTCCCAAAAAGTCGGTTTACCGACAAAGAACGTTGCCTCAATTCCTCAATCGATTACTCGCTCGACGGTGGCGTTGAACGACGCCGCCTTTCGAAGCGCATCTAGCCCCGACACAATGTTTCCCAGATTGACGAGCGATTTCGAGTAGCCAAAGTCCTTGTAAAACAGCGCAAGATTGCCCCACGGCGCGTAGTAGGCGACGGTGCCTTCGGACGGATCAAAGCCGTCCGGTGCGTCTTGCGTCGCTAGCTTTCGCGGGGGATAGGCAATCTTCTCGGTGGCGTGATAGTCCTCGAAGTTGAGCGTCAAAGGCAATTGTGCGACAAGGTCGCGGCTGCTCGGATTGTCCTTCAGATCTGCGATGATCGTTTGGCCATCGAACTTGATCGATATTTTCATGACTCGCTCCTGAGGTCGGACCTTCGACGGGACGGCGGGCGGACGGCTTGATGGTTGCGCTGATGCCGAGCTAGACACCGCCGGCAGCGTGGAACACAACAAACAACAGATCGCGGCGATCGGTCGTCTCGCGCTGCGCGACGTACTCATGCGATTCCCATCAGAATTTTATCGAGCGTGATCGGATAATCGCGCACGCGTACACCGGTAGCGTTGTAAAGCGCATTGGCGATCGCTGCGCCCACGCCGCAAATGCCGAGTTCACCCACGCCTTTCGCCTTCATAGGCGAGGAGGTCGGGTCTGCTTCGTCAAGGAACACCACTTTCTGATGCGGAATGTCGGCATGGACCGGCACCTCATAAGCAGCTAAATCGTGATTGATGAACATGCCGTAGCGTTTGTCCACCACGAGGTCTTCCATGAGCGCTGCGCCTACCCCCATCGTCATCGCACCGATAACCTGACTTCTGGCGGCCTTGGGATTCAGAATTCTGCCCGCTGCACAAACGGCGAGCATGCGACGCACGCGAATCTCGGCGGTGGCCGCATCAACGCCGACTTCGACGAAGTGCGCACCGAAGGTCGATTGTTGAAAACGCTTTGCGAGATCGCCGTATTCCATGGTGCCTTCGACGACGATTTCGCCGGAAGATGCTGCTTCGGCAAGCCGCACATTGCGCCCGTCCGAACGCACGCGCTCGTCCGCGAAGACGACATCCGTACCGTGCATTTCAAGCCTGGTAGCAACTGCTTCACGGAGCTTCATGCAGGCAGCATAGACACCCGCCGTTGAGCTGTTCGCGCCCCACTGGCCGCCCGAGCCGGAAGAAACGGGAAACGTCGAGTCGCCGAGGCGTACAGAAATCTTGTCAAGCGGCAGTCCCATCATCTCAGCCGCCGTCTGCGCAATGATCGTGTACGTCCCGGTGCCGATGTCGGTCATGTCGGTTTCAACCGTCACGAACCCTCGACGATCAAGCCTTACTCGTGCACCGGACTTCATCGAAATATTGTTTCTGAACGCCGAGGCGGTGCCCATGCCAACCAGCCAGCGGCCGTCGCGTACTTGCCCTGGGCGGGCGTTACGCTTCTCCCAGCCAAACTTTTGGGCGCCCACCCGGAAGCACTCGATGAGTTGACGCTGCGAGAAGGGCCGTTCGGGCTGTTCCGGATCGACCTGGGTATCGTTGATATTGCGGAACTCGATCGGGTCGACCTTGAGTTGTTCCGCCAGCTCATCCATCGCGACTTCAAGGGCCATCAGGCCCGGCGCTTCGCCGGGTGCGCGCATCGCGTTGCCCTCAGGTAAATGCAGGGTAGCAAGACGCATCGCCGTCATGCGATTCGCCCCCGCATAAATGAGGCGCGTCTGGCCGACGGCGGTCTCGGGTTGCCCATTTGGTTGGTCACCGGACCAGCTTTCATGCGCTATAGCCGTGATTTTTCCGCTCTTGTCTGCACCGATGCGGATGCGCTGGATGGTCGCCGGTCGATGTGTCGTATTGTTAAACATGAGCGGGCGCGTGAGCGCGACCTTCACGGGGCGCCCCACGGCCTTTGCGCCAAGCGCGGCCAGCAGCGCGTCGCTGCGCACGAAGAGCTTGCCGCCAAATCCTCCGCCGATATAAGGCGAAATGAGGCGCACGTTCTTGCGGGGAATGCCGAGTGTCTTGGCGACGTCCCCTGCTCCCCACGCAATCATCTGGTTCGAAGTCCACAGCGTCAATTTGTCGCCGGTCCATACCGCGATAGACGCGTGCGGTTCCATCATCGCGTGGCTCTGATCGGGCGTGGTGTAAGTCGCATCAAGGCGCATTGGAGCCACGGAGAACGCGGTATCGAAATCGCCCGTGCGCGTCGCCGGTTCGCCCCAGTAACCGCTCCCAGCCATGCCAGCCGTGTCTTTCGCTGCGGCGAGATCGTAGCTTCCGCCCTCGGCGACATAGTCGATACGTATCTTCTGGGCCGCGTCGCGAGCCTGTTCGAAGGTGTTGGCCACGACCAATGCGATCGCCTGGTGATAGTGATCGATTTGCGGCCCACCTAGCAGCTTGACCGTGTTGAAGTCACCCTTTGTTAAAGTACCGGCGCTTTCGGCCGTGACGATTGCAACCACCCCAGGCGCCGCTTTCGCGGCTGCGAGGTTCATCGACTTGATGCGTCCGCGCGCGATGGCGGCGCCCACAACGAAACCATAGGCAGGATCGCGGGTTGAGTCGTGCCATTCGTATGCATAGGTCGCGGTGCCGGTCACCTTGTGACGTCCGTCGATGCGGTCCGTCGCATGACCGATGTGTTTTAGGCGGTCGATCGGATTATCGGTGGCGGGGGTATCGAACTTCATTGGCTCACCTCCTTCGCTTCGGTCAGTACCGCATCGAGCGTGCGCTCTGCCAGCGTTACCTTGTACGCGTTCTCGCGTGTCGGCTTGGCATCGGCCATGAGACGCGACATCACAGCGCGCGCGCCATTCGGAAGTTCTGCTTCAGCCGCTTCGATGCGCCAGGGCATCGGCGCCACGCCGCCGAGCGCAACGCGGCCCGTGCCATCTTTGCGCACGATCGCGGCGACCGATACCAGCGCAAATGCATACGACGCCCGGTCACGAACCTTGTGATAGATGTGCGTGCCGCCAATGGGCTTGGGCAGCGTGACACTCGTGATCAGCTCTGCGGGTTCCAGCGCGTTCTCCAGATGCGGCGTCTTGCCTGGAAGGCGGTAGAAATCGGCGATGGGTATGTTTCTCTCCGTGCCATCCGCGCGAACGGTGTTGATGGTCGCGTCAAACGCTCGCAATGCAACGGCCATGTCGCCTGGATAGGTGGCGATACAGGCATCACTGCCACCGATCACGGCCAAGGACCGGCTGCTTCCTTGTAGCGCCGGACAGCCGCTACCGGGCGCGCGCTTATTGCACGGGAGGTTGGTGTCGTAGAAGTAGGGGCAGCGCGTGCGTTGAAGCAAGTTGCCCGCGGTCGTCGCCTTGTTCCTGAGTTGACCCGACGCACCGGCAAGTAATGCCCGGGAAAGCAAGGGATAGTCGCGCCGCACAGTCTCATTCGCCGCGAGATCCGTGTTGCGCACGAGCGCGCCAACTTGCAGCCCATCGTCTGGCGTGGTCTCGATTCGATCGAAGCCAAGCCCATTGATATCGATGAGATGAACCGGCGTCTCGATCTGCAGCTTCATCAGATCGAGCAGATTCGTGCCTCCGGCGACGAACTTCGCACCCGGTGTCTGCTGGGCGGCAGTTGCGGCGGCGGCGGGCGTCGATGGGCGCTCGTAGGTAAACGGTTTCATGCCTGGCCTCCCGCGACTTCGGTCATCGCCTCGGCGATGTTGGAGTAGGCCCCGCAGCGACAGATGTTGCCGCTCATGCGTTCGCGCATTTCCATGTTGGTCGGACGAGGCGGAGCCAGCAGGTCCGTACTGACGTGGCTGGGGACACCGGCCTTGATCTCATCGAGCACCGCGACGGCGGAGCAGATCTGCCCGGGCGTACAGTAGCCGCACTGAAAGCCGTCGTGCTTGACGAACGCCGCCTGCATGGGATGCAGGTTCGCCGGTGTGCCGAGGCCTTCAATGGTGACGACGTGGCTGCCCTGATGCATCACTGCAAGTGTCAAACACGAGTTGATGCGCCGTCCGTCGACGATCACGGTGCAGGCGCCGCATTGCCCATGATCGCAGCCCTTCTTGGTGCCGGTCAGATGCAAATGTTCACGCAGCGCATCGAGCAACGTCGTGCGGGTGTCCAGCGACAGTTCGCGCGGCACGCCGTTTACATGCAGCATGACCTTCGATGCCGATACTACGGTGGCGGCACTCGCCGGGGGTGCTTCGGCGGACATGCTGGAAATCGACAGCGAACCGCTGGCGATTGTGGCAGCGCCCATTCCTGCGAGTTTTAGAAGACTTCGCCGAGTGATGTTCAGATTGTCTTCCGCGGCGTTGCAATTTGCGGCGACGCCGTCGTCGTCAACGTGCTGGCTACTAACGTTCATGTATTTCGCTCCTGGAAACGCGCGCACGGCGGCGAGCGTGCTCAATCCTCCAACTATAAGGGCGCTAAGCCGGCCGATTCATGATCCGTATTCATAAGCCCGATGAGTCTTCGGGGATTAATCCCATTGACAGCCTGCTGTAAATTAGCGCCTTGGTCGAGCCTTTTGCTTCGCAAAGGCGCCGCTCTCACCGCATCTAAGCATTAATTTTCTTTACAATGACCCGATCCACCCTATCGAACAAACAGGTATGGGGCGCTGTGCTTTCCATGTCGCTCTGTGCCTTCGCCCTCGTCGCATCAGAGTTCTTGCCCGTCAGCCTTCTGACGCCCATCGCACATGAGCTTTCCCTAAGCGAAGGGCAGGCGGGGCAGGCGATTTCTGTGTCGGGATTTTTTGCGGTTCTGACGAGCCTTTCTGTGTCATCGTTGACGCGGCGTCTTGACCGAAAGAAGGTGATTCTCACGCTGACGGCGCTGATGGTAGCCTCGGGCATTCTCGTGTCCGTGGCGCCCACTTACACTGTCTTGATGCTCGGGCGCGCACTCCTCGGTGTCTCCATAGGCGGATGCTGGTCGATGTCCACCGCCGTGATGATGCGCATTGCACCCGAGGCTTTCGTGCCGCGTGCGATCGCAGTAGTACAGGGCGGCAGTGCGCTCGCGACGGCAGTCGCCGCGCCCGCCGGAAGTTTCCTTGGCTCGATCATTGGATGGCGAGGTGCCTTTTTCTGTGTCGTGCCGCTTGCCGCCATTGCGCTTATCTGGCAAGCGCTCACCTTACCGAAACTACCCGCGCAGCGCCAAGCGCAGACTAGGCGCGGCGTACTTCAAATAATCAGCGACCGTCAGGTCTTATGCGGGGTCGGCGCTGTCGCTCTGTTGTTTATGGGGCAATTCTCGCTGTTCACCTACTTGCGTCCCTTTCTTGAGACGGTGACGAAGGTGGACGTGTCAATTCTGTCTTTCATGCTGCTCGTGATCGGCGCCGCAGGGTTGGGCGGCACAGTTTTCGTCGGCTCGATAATCAAACGGAATCTGCATGGCGTGTTGATCACGATTCCCTTGCTTATGAGCGGCATTGCCGTCGCGCTAATGTTTTTTGGCGAATCGGTTGCGACGACCGCGGTATTGCTGGCCGCATGGGGTTTGATCGCTACCTCAGCACCCGTCGGTTGGTTCACGTGGCTATCTGAAACGCTCCCCGGCGATGCAGAAGCCGGCGGGGGCCTGATGGTGGCGGTTATCCAGCTTGCTATCACGCTCGGCGCGACGCTCGGCGGCCTGCTTTACGACAGCAGCGGATATCGCGCGACGTTTGGTCTCTCAGCCGGGCTGCTTCTCGCCGGTGCGGTGCTGGCGGCGGTCGCATCGCGCGTTCGATGCGAAAACGTAGGTAGGGCGGGGTCACGCGTTGCGGGGCAAGCTTAGCTAGCCCCAAGCCAGTAGCCCGACTTTACAGCGGCTGTTTCAACGCTTCCAAGACGACAGAGAATGCTTTTGAACTCTGACGTCGGCTCGGGTAATAGGCGTGAAGGCCCGGAAACGCCGGGCACCAGTCGCGCATCACCGGCCGCAATTCACCGCTCTGGATGTGCGGTAGCACGGCGTCCTCGGGAACAAACGCCAAACCGTAGCCGTCGATCGCGGCCCGGATCATTTGCGGTTGCGAGTTGAAAATGGTCTGTCCACTCACGCGGGTTTGAACCGAACGCTTTCCTTTCTGAAGTTCCCAGGCATAAAGACCTTTGGTCGTCGTCAGGCGCAGCGCGATGCAGTCGTGCTTGAGCAGGTCTTCTGGCGAGCGTGGCAAGTGCCGGCGTTCGAAATACGCAGGCGAGCCGACGATGGACATACGAATGTCCGCGCTGATGCGCACGGCGATCATATCTTTGGCAACCTGATCGCCAAACCGTATGCCCATGTCGTATCGGTCCTCCACGATGTCGACGAGCCCATAGTCGACTGTCATTTCCACCTGTATTTCCGGATAGTCGCGCAGCACCCGGCGCACCTTCGGCCAAACGATGGCGTCGATCGCATGATCAGTGGCGGTGATGCGAACGATGCCTGCAGGTCTTTCCCTTGACTCTGACAAGGCCAACAGTTTGGCATCGATTTCCTCGACCCGCGGTGCGGCGGTTCGAAAGAGGTCCTCTCCGGCTTCGGTCATCGACACACTGCGTGTCGTCCGGGTGAGCAAGCGAATGCCCAGCCGCGATTCAAGATCACGAATCGTATGGCTCAGTGCGGATTGGGAGACGCCAAGCTTCGCGGCAGCACGTGTAAAGCTGCGCTCCCGCGCGACTGCGAGAAAGACGAGGATGTCGTTGAAGTTTTCACGTGCCATTGCGCCAGGCGCCCGCTGTAGTCGAATTTCAACTCGCGCACCGAATTCTTCGTGCGCGAACCTGCTGCTCCGCGCCCCAGACTCATGAGGCGGGGTCATGACACAAGCGGTGCTTCGCCACTTTAATCAGACACGGTCATGAATGTAAAGCGCTTCAACGAATTGCGCATTCATTGTGGCGAAACCTAGGCAATGTTTAAGGGTAACCATCTGATGCGAAAGTTGTTAGCGACAGTCTGCGACGTCCAATCATGCAATTACGTGATGTCGACGTTGAAGATGAATGGCCACGGCCGCGGCGCAGCCAACTATCACGGCGCTGGCCAGGAACACTGAACGCAGGCCGGCGTGTCCGCCGACCCATCCAAGGAAGGGGCTGCCCAGAGCCATCGCCACATCTAGAAAGGCCGTATAGAGACCCATCGCCATGCCGCGATTGTTGGGCGCTATCGTGCGAACTGCTTCAACGCCTAGCCCGGGGTAGACGAGCGAATAGCCGACGCCCGAAAGGGCGGCACCTAGTGTGCTGAGTTAGAAGTTCGTTGAATCAAGTTTTTGGTCGCTCAGGAATGACGAAGTGTTGGTTAAAGAGCCGCTCGCACTCGCGCAGTCCTTCTTCGGTAAAGGTCACAGATTTCGTCTTGTTGACCGGGTCTTCGATGAGCCCCCGTTCGTAG
>NZ_JALQDH010000097.1:0-63422 GCF_023631365.1 Caballeronia sp. INML2
GATCACGCTTGACTACTGGCTTAGGCGGTTTGCTGTCCATTTTTTGTCGGTCAAATTAGCGGCGGCATATGGCTGCTCGACAGCATTATGGACGCCAAGTCGCACGCTCATCGTTTTGCCGGCTTCCCTTGACTTCACTGGCCGTTCCGTAGGCTCGGTAGTGAGTCGTAACGATGGTGTCGCGGCAGCTAACGGAGGGAGCATGGCGTATCTAGGGCAATTCAGGGACATTGTCTATGCGAATGAGAAACGCGAGCCTCGCGTCGCGGCTTACCGCTTGGTTCTACTTGAAGAAAAACCCACAGCGGCTGTTGTGATCCACCTGCATCGTAAGCACCACGCAGGAACCGTTCGCCTCGCGCGAGAGCAAGAACTCGACGTCGTCATCGGCCGCATTGTCGGCCAGGATCTTCGGGGCATTCGCGTGGACCGCACGCGTGTCGTGGTCGAGACCGACCGGAGTTTCACGGAATACTCGCTCGACTTTAATGCGGCTGACCTGCCGACCACTCGGCCGTCTGCCGAACCATGGAAGCCCCCCGTTGTCTCCGTAGAGTCGCGTGATATCGTCGGCGGCAGCCTGCCCGTTTTTGTGGATTTGACAAGTGCGCGCCCCGTCGACGGGTGGCTGTCGCAAGTTCTTAAGCGCCGGCGCAGATGAGCTCAAGGTCAGCTCTATAAGCTAAGACTCGTCGAGCGAGAGTCCTATTTGGTTGTCGGCCGTGTTGTCGATGCAGGATCTTTGTCGCGTACGCGCGGGTCGAACGAGCGGCATCGCCCTGATATGCACGCCGACCTGCTGCAGCATGGCTCGATTAGAGTCGCCTGCTGTTACGCAATCTCTTAAGAATGTTCGTTTGCGGCCGCTAATAGGGTCTACCGTAAGACGACGCTCATCGCCATGTACCAAGAAGAACCAGCGCTCTCCGAATTCATTGCTGCCGGTGACGAGATCAATCTCGCACTACTTGAGATCGATTCAAAAGAATTCGCTACTGCTGAGGACCGCAATCTCGCGCAACGAGCAGTGTTTTCCGACGTGATGGCTAAACGCGGCTTGCGAGATCGTCGGGAAGCGATGCTATGCCACGAGATTAGCGCCCTAGTCGCGAATCGGCCAATAATGACTAGCCTGTTCGACTATGTCGAACTAAAGGCGTTGTGCATGCTCCGGGTTGCGCCTTCGCTTGTCGACCGATTTATCGCGGCAAAACGTGACAATCCAGCGTTCGGTCTGGGCGAGATCATGGCGGTGGCCATCGAGGCGCGCGAACGCCACCAATGGGGACACTATTGGCAGGAGTGAAGCAACGATATGCGGTCGGCGAGTGGGACTCGTTGTGGGCAAGCGACCCGTACATGAAGCACCGGTTCGTGCTCGACCTCGAATCGCGCACCGTGATCGCCGGTGAAGATCGCATTCGCGGTCGCTGGTGGTCGATGCGTCTTGAGCACGTCGCCTATATGCAGCAAATCCTCAACGAGACGTTCGATTCCATATGGGACGAGCCCGAGGAGTTCGGCTTCGTTCGTCAGACCGAGATTCCATCATGGGCGACTAGAGCTTGGCCGTGGCCGCCGTTGCCCGAGGTCGAAGAGGTCGAGAAGCTGCTGGACGGTCCAGACGTTCCGCTTGCGCGCGATGACTTAAGTCGTCTTGTCTTCCCGTTCCGCTTCGTCGCCGACGGACGGAAGTAGCGCGGAGCACCGCGCGGCTGCCAGTCGAACTTTCGGCCCTTAAACTGCCGAAGGCCGCTTTCGGACGAACGGTCAAGCCGCTTGTGCTTGCAGAGCGGCGTCGCGCTCAAGCGCTGCTTTCGCGGCCGCCTTCGTCTTGCCGGCTCGCGACGGCGGCTGACAAATACCGCAGACCATCGAATGCGACGGCTCGTGCGCGTGCGCGACGAACTTGCCGTGGCAGCGCGTGCAGCCCGCGAGGCGCAGAATGCCGGCGTCCTTGAAACGGATAAACGTCCAGGCGCGCGTCAGGTCCATCTGCAACGCCTCGCCGTTCATCTCGAAGTGCTCGGCATACAGCGCGTAGGCGCGCGTGAGCAGATCCACACGGTCCAGCCCCTGGCTATTCGCTTCGAGGAAGGCATAGACGTTAGCAAACATCGAGGTGTGGATGTTCGGCGCCCACGTCAGATACCAGTCCTCGGAGAACGGCAGCATGCCCTTGGGCGGCGAGACACCCTTCACTTCCCGATACAAGCGAATCAGTCGCTCACGCGAGAGCGTCGGGATCTCCGATTCCAACACTTGCATGCGCGCGCCGAGCTTGATCAGCGCGATCGCGCGCATGACTTGAGCAGCTTCGGCAGCCAGGCTTTTGGAGGAAACGGTCGTGGTCATGGTTAGGCCGCCAGCAGAGCGTCATTCGTGGCGGCCGAGATCGAAGCTTCGTTGCTGCGACCAGCCAGGCCCGCGAGCATTGCATCGGCGCTCATGCGAAAAAAGCACAACAACTGAGACGACGACGCGAGCTTCTCGGTTTGCGACGGCGAGAGCTTGAGCAGCGTATCCGCCATCTCCGCGGACAGACCCAGATGCGACTGTGCCGCCTCGCGATCCGACGCCAGGACGCGTCGCGCGAGCATCAGGTACGACAGGTTCAATTCGCGGATCGAACCAAGGTCAGAAGAGGCGTGGATCATAGCGGCGGACCAGGTAGTGAGTTCGGCTTGCTCGTTGGCGCCGTTCATCGGCGCGCGAGCAAATTGTCTGACTATGGTCCTTAGTTTGCAACATCTTGTTACACGCGGTAATCGTTTGCTACAGCAAATTTGTCTCGCGCCATCGTTCGCGAAGGAAGGGAATTCATCCTCTTTTGAGCGGATAACGTGTAACAAATAACCATCCTTGGAGGCAAAGATCGGCTAACCCATTGCTCAGTGGCATGCTGCTTGCGCCTTCCTTGCAGCTACGTGCTACGCGACCAAAATGACAGTTTCGGTCATATTTACTCTATGAGGAGTTACCCGACTGATGCGAGAAAACTACACAGTTACCTTTGCAAGTTAAATCCAGGCCAAGTCGCTGACCTAGACCCCAGACCATTCGCCACACGCATCGTGTAGACTACTGTACAAACATACAGTACGGGGTTCGACATGGGAGCGTTAGCCCTCGAGGACATTCATCCAAGTTTGTGGCGAGGTTCGCAGCTGGCCTCTGCTCGCGTGAACGTCGTGCCGTGTGGATCTGAGACCCTTGCCGCAGAACTGCCGGGCGGCGGTTGGCCGAAGGGCGCACTGACCGACCTGCTGGTGCAGCAGCCAGGTGTAGGTGAGATGCGATTGCTGTTGCCGGCGCTGAAGGCTGTCGCGCAACGGCGCATTGCTTTCCTGCAGCCGCCTCATCGCTTTCAACCCGAAGCAGCGGCGTACTGGGGTCTGCCTGAGACGTCGATCAACGTCGTGCGCGCCCAGAAGACCGCCGATGCACTTTGGGCGGGCGAACAGATCCTTCGCGCGGGGACGTTCGGCGCGTTGATCTTCTGGCAAACGCATGTTCGACCCGAAGCCCTGCGCCGCCTGCACCTTGCCGCCCAAACGAGCGAGTCGCTGTTCTTCATGATCCGGCCGCTCGCTTCTGCGAGCGACACGTCGCCTGCCCCGCTTCGCATTGCTGTGCGCCCTGCGCGCGACAGCGTTTCATTGGAGTTCGTCAAGCGCCGAGGCCCAGCGCGTGACGAGCCGCTTGTCGTTGGACTGACCCATTCGCCTATCCTGTTGAATCGCCATGCAAGTGTGGATCGGCGTGTATCTGCCGCACCTCAGCCGCGAAGTCTTCCAGCCGAGCTGGTCGTCCACGAGTGAGACGACTTCCGGCCTGGTCGTGCTCGATCACGAGCGTGTCGTCGCGCTCGATCAGGCAGCGCACGAGGCAGGCGTTCGCGTAGGCATGCGCAAAGGCGGCGTTCTCACGCTCGCGCCCGATGCGCGCATTCACGACAAAGACGAACTGAAGGAGCAGCAGGCCGTCGCGGACGTGGCCACCGCCCTCATGCAGTTCAGCCCGCAGGTCGCGATCGCCGAGGAGCAGACGGTCATGGTCGACGTGTCGGCGAGCTTGCGGTTATTCGGTGGCGTTCGCGCGCTCAGACGAGCAATCCGCGACTCGCTCGCCGCCTTCGGCTTCACGGTGCGGATGAGCGTCGCGCCGACCGGTCAGAGCGCGTGGTTGATGGCCCGCTATCGCGGCGGCCGACGTCTCTCCATCCGCTCGCTGATGCGTCAATTGCCGCGCTTGCCCGCCCTGCTCGTTCTTGAAGCCCGACGCTACGC
Organism: Caballeronia sp. INML2; assembly: GCF_023631365.1. Lineage (NCBI taxonomy): Bacteria > Pseudomonadati > Pseudomonadota > Betaproteobacteria > Burkholderiales > Burkholderiaceae > Caballeronia > Caballeronia sp. INML2. Next base: position 4,290 of record NZ_JALQDH010000097.1, read on the forward strand.
CGACTGGTTCGACGGCCTCGGATGCACGAGCGTCGCGGACCTGCGGCGCTTGCCGCGCGCCGGTCTGAAAAAGCGCTGCGGCACGGCGCTACTGGATACGCTCGATCGCGCCGTTGGGGAAGCACCCGAACTCTACGAATGGGTCCAGACGCCGCCGTCGTTCAACGCTCGCATCGAATTACCCGATCGCGTCGAGCACGCGGAAGCCGTCCTCTTCGTGGCGCGCCGGCTCATCGTGCAACTGACCGGCTGGCTCGCGAGCAAGCAACTGGCACTCACGCGCTTTTCGATCGAACTCGAACATGAGCGCGGACGCGCGGCGTTGCCGCCAACGACGATTGAGGTCGCGCTCGCGGAACCCACTTGGCACGAGGAACACCTCACGCGCTTGCTGAAAGAGCGGCTCGGACGCGTTGAGCTGGCGGCCGCGGTCATCGCCGTGCGTCTCGAAGTCAACGACGTCGAAGCAGCCGAGCCGCCGTCCGACACGCTATTCCCCGAACCGGGCGGGAGCGCGGCCGACCATAACCGGTTGATGGAACTGCTCGTCGCGCGGCTTGGCCACGAGAACGTCTTGCGCGCCGCGCCCGTGGCCGATCATCGGCCCGAGATCGTATCGAACTGGGTTCCGGTGACGAGCGACGTCAAAGGCTGTGCCCTGCCCGGCGATCAGCCGCGCCCCTCGTGGTTGCTTGAGACGCCGGTTCAGTTAATGACGCGCCAGCACCGCCCGTTCTACGGTAGTCCGTTGCGAACGGTATCGCCCGGTGAGCGCGTTGAAGCGGGATGGTGGGGCGGCGAGCTCGTCACGCGCGATTACTTCGTCGCGGAAGCGGACGACCATACCTGCTACTGGATCTACCGCGAGCGCGTCGGTAGCCGCGCCGAAGAAGATCCTCGATGGTTCCTGCACGGCCTGTTCGGGTGAAGCAATGGACGTGTACACCTCCATGCTGCCCGGCTATGCCGAGTTGCAGTGCTTCTCCAACTTCACGTTCCTGCGCGGCGCCTCGCACTCGGAAGAACTGATTTTGCGTGCGGAGCAGCTTGGCTATCTCGCGATCGCGATTACGGACGAATGCTCGCTCGCGGGCATCGTGCGCGCGCATGTGGCCGCGAAGGAAGCGAATATCCGGCTCATCGTCGGCGCGCATTTCCAGTTGGCCAATGCCGACGGCACACGTGCCCTCGTCTTCACGGCGCTGGCCATGAACCGCAATGGCTATGGAAACCTGTCGGAACTCATCACGCTCGCACGCACGCGCACGTCGAAGGGTACCTACCTCCTAACGCCCAACGATCTCGCGCGGCCGGAAGCGCCGTATGAACACCTGAAGGGTCTGCCGGACTGTCTCGTGATCCTCTCGCCCGAGTATCCGGCGAAGGAGGAACGACTCGATGCGCAGATGGAATGGCTAGCGCGCACGTTTGAGGGCCGCTGCTGGGCGGCGCTGACGCTTCACGCCCGCGCGATGGACGATATTCACCGCGGGATCGTCGAGTACGTCGCGGACCAACACGGCGTCCCGGTGGTCGCCACTGGCGGCGTCACCATGCACGTGCGCTCTCGCAAGCCGCTGCAGGATACGTTGACAGCCGTGCGTCTGAACCGGTCCATTGCCGAGTGCGGGTTCGAACTCGCAAAGAACGCCGAGCAACATCTGCGCGCTCGCCTACGGCTCGCGAATCTTTATCCCGAACGGGCGCTGGCCGAGACGCTGACGATCGCCAATCGCTGCATCTTCTCGTTGGATGAACTGCGCTACGAATATCCCGACGAACTGATCCCCGAAGGGACGACACCGACCGCCTATCTGCGGCAGGAAACGTACATCGGCGCGCATCGCCGCTTTCCCCAAGGCATCCCGCACAAGGTGCAGACGCAAATCGAGCATGAACTCGCGCTCATCGCCGAGCTTCGGTACGAGCCGTATTTCTTGACCGTCTACGACCTTGTTCGCTTCGCGCGCAACGAAGGAATTCTGTGTCAGGGGCGCGGGTCAGCGGCGAACTCTGCGGTCTGCTACTGCCTAGGCGTCACCGAGGTCGATCCCGCGCGCAGCTCGATGCTGTTCGAACGTTTCATCTCGAAGGAACGCGGCGAGCCGCCCGACATCGACGTGGATTTCGAGCACCAGCGGCGCGAAGAAGTCATCCAGCACATCTATCGCAAGTACACGCGCACCCGTGCGGCGCTGGCGGCCGCCGTCACCACGTACCGTCCGAAATCTGCTTTGCGCGATTCGGGAAAGGCACTGGGCGTCGATCCGATCATCGTCGACAAGGTAGCCAAGTCGCACCACTGGTTTGACTCCAGCGCGGACCTGCTCAACCGTTTCGTTGAATCCGGCCTCGACACCTCGACACCCATCATTCAGCAGTGGGCGAGCCTCGCATCGCAATTGCTGAACTCCCCGCGTCACCTGTCGCAGCACACCGGCGGCTTCGTCATTGCGCGCGGCAAACTCTCACGGCTCGTGCCGATCGAAAACGCCGCGATGGTCGATCGCAGCGTGATCCAGTGGGACAAGGACGACCTTGAAGCGCTTGGGCTTCTGAAGATCGACGTGCTGGCGCTCGGCATGCTGTCAGCGATTCGACGCACCCTGGACCTGATCTCCAAACAGCGCGGCGAGCCATTTGAATTGCAGGATATTCCGGCAGAAGACGCGAAGACGTACGAGATGATCTGCCGCGCCGATACGGTTGGCGTCTTTCAGATCGAATCACGTGCGCAGATGAGCATGTTGCCGCGCCTGCAGCCGCGCCAGTTTTATGACCTCGTGATCGAAGTCGCGATCGTGCGGCCGGGCCCCGTCCAAGGCGGCATGGTCCATCCGTACCTGCGCCGGCGGCAAGGGCTGGAAGCTGTGTCATTCCCCTCGCCTGAGATGGAAACGGCGCTCGCTCGCACGCTCGGCGTGCCGATCTTCCAGGAGCAGGTGATGCAGGTCGCCATGCTCGCAGCTGGCTTCAGCGCCGGCGAGGCCGACCAGCTCCGCCGCGCAATGGCCGCATGGAAGCGAAAAGGCGGACTGCAGCACTATTACGACCGCATCGTGAACGGCATGCTCGATCGTGGCTACGACCGCGAGTTCGCTGAATCGATCTTTGCTCAGATCCAAGGCTTCGGCGAATACGGCTTTCCGGAGAGCCACGCGGCGAGTTTCGCTCTCCTCGTCTATGCGAGCAGCTGGCTCAAGTGCCATGAACCGGCGGCGTTTCTCTGCGCGATGCTCAACAGCCAACCGATGGGCTTCTACTCGCCCTCACAACTTGTGCAAGACGCAAAGCGCCATAAGGTCCGCGTGCTGCCGATCGACGTCACGATAAGCAACTGGGATTCTTCCCTGGAAGGCGATGGTTCAATGGCGCCAGTGCGGCTTGGCATGTCGCTCATTCGCGGCATGCGGGACGAATCAGCCGTTCGCATCGAGGCCGCGCGAGCAGTACGTCCTTTCGAGTCGGTCAACGACCTTGCCAACCGAGCACGCCTCGATCGTCGTGACCTGCAGTTGCTTGCGGACGCGAACGCTCTTTCCGCGCTTTCTGGCAATCGGCGAGAAGCGCTTTGGCAGGCGGTGGCGGCCGTGCCCGACAAAGACTTGTTGCGCGCAACGGCGCGCGATGAGGAACTGCCGCTGCTCGCCGCGCCAAACGAGGCGCAGGAGATCGTCAGCGACTATCGTTCGACGGGCCTGACATTGAACCGGCACCCGCTTGCCTTGCTGCGTGAACGGCTCAACGAGAAGAAGATCTCCGCAGCCTCGAAGCTCGCCACCTATCCGAACGGGCGACTTGCGAAGGCATGCGGGATCGTCACCGTGCGTCAGCGTCCGGGGACAGCAAACGGAGTGTTATTCATCACGCTAGAAGACGAGACCGGCCAGATCAATGTGATCGTTTGGCCGTCATTGGTCGAAAAGTTCAGGAAGGAAGCGCTCGGCGCATCTTTGCTTGGCGTGTATGGCGTGTGGCAGAAGGAAGGCGAAGTAAAGCACCTTGTCGCGAATCGACTCGTTGACATGACCGCGCTCCTTGGCAACTTGGCCACGTCGAGCCGAAATTTTCACTGAACTTGGCACCGCTGACCAAGATCGACCTGACCCTTACCCGACGCTCGGTATTGATCTATCGACATGTCTGTTACGGGGAGTGGAGCGGTCGCTAAACTAACCAACGACGACATTGCAAACAGGGTCGCTTTGACCTAACACCGTCTGCATGCGCGTACCAGCGCACGCGGCCGGCTATAAGGATGGCGGCAAATATGCGTCGCGCTAGCGACGCTCCGCAGGTCTCCGGGAACACCAGATACATTGGCTAGCGCCCGCATTAGCTACCGCCAGCGTCGCCGTCAGAAGCTTCAACGGCTTTGCAAGTGCCCGGAGATATATCTGCGCTTGCGGTGAGAGAGGTGCGGTACGCCCGCCGCAGCTTTCCGCGTGCCTTCGATGCGGCGCAGGCTCCTGCGTGAGAAGTCGCAAACTTCCCTATCGCATCAGTAGGTCGAAGGGATTTTTCCCCGCCCTTCGTATAGCGGCAACACTGAAGACAAGCCTGTGCGGACGAACTTAGAGTCATCGAAGCGATAAACATCGCGACAAGTTTCGCGTGCTAAACGCAGTTTGGAACCCCTCAGGAAAACCAACGAGCCAGAGCCGTGCAAATTTCTGTTGAGTTTGCGTCTGCCTTGACTGCGGAACGCCCATCAGCTCGATGTGCTTGTTCAAACCCGAGAGGGACGACCATGAGCGATACCAAGGCAAGCAGTGACATCATGAACATGAATGTCATGCCTGATGGCTTTGAAGCAAACGCTTTGCTGCAGGACGCGGTAGGTAATGCTATTGCCGGCAAGCGCGCGTCCAGGCATCGCTACTGCGCACGGCTGGTATCTCGCCCTCGCCTATACCGTTCGTGACCGAATGCTTGCTCGGTGGGTGGCATCTGCGAGAACTTACACGACGCAGGGGTCAAGGTCGGTTGCTGTTTCTCCGCGGAGTTCCTGATCGGTCCGCAAGCCGGCAGAAACGTGCTTGACCTCGGACTGTACGACGAAGCGCGCGAGTCGCTGCGCGCGCTTGGCCTCGACCTAGACGAATTGCTAAGCATCGAAGAAGAGCCCGGCCTTGGTAGAGGAGCGCTAGCCCGGCCTGCGGCGTGCTAGTTGACTCGTTATCTTCGCTGCAGATCCCGGCAATCGGTTATGGAATTTGCTACGAATTCGGGATCTTCAACCAGGGCATCCGCGATGGCTTCAGGTCGAGCGCGCGGACAAGTGGCTCGAGAAGGGCAATCCATTGGAGATCTTGCGACCGGAAGTAAGCTTCCGCGTTTACTTCGGTGGCTACAAGCGACATCACACCAATGCGGACGGACGCTTCGCGGTGCAGTGGATTCGGGAGCGGCAAGTCAAGGAAGCCGCTCGTGACATGCCGATCCAGGGCTTTCGCGTCAACAGTTGCAACGTTTTGCGCCTATGGAAAGCAAAGCTGTCGAATCGTTCGACTTCCAAGGCTTCAATTCTGTCTGAGTTGCGCGACGCACTTGACCAGATCGGGTCGGGTCGCTTTTCGCGCAGAGATACGACCATGTTCCGTCCGCTGCTCGACAGCCTGCTGCATAGCGATCCATTCCTTGTGCTGGCGAACTTCGCGGAGTACCCCGCCTGTCAGGAGCGCGTGAGCGAAACATGGCGTGACAAGCGGCAGTGGACGCGCATGTCCATCTGGAATATGGCGTGTTCTGGGAAAATCTCTTTGGACCGTGCGATCACGGAATATTGCGAGCGGATATGGATGCGCGTGCACTGAAGATCGACCTCACTCGGTCGTGATTCCGAACTTGAGGTCTGGTCGGCGCTGCCGAACTGCACATCACCGCGAGATCGCGCGCGACGGCAGCTAGCCGTCGCTTCGCGGACTCATGCCGGCGCCGACGTGCGCTCGCGACTGACAAGCTGATTGTCCTTGCCTCCGACGAGCCGAGTCAGCGTGATATCGAACTCGATTTCCTTATAGACGTCGTCCTTCAGACCGAGCGCAGCGCCGCCCGTCTTTTCGACGACGTGAGGAATCAGTTCCTCGCGCGTGGCGTACGCGAAGTCGTCCCAGATCAGCGGGTCGCCTTCGATGTTGATCTGCGTGGTCAGCTTACGGAAGTTGTCGCTCGTCACGAAGAAATGAACGTGCGCCGGACGGTTGCCATGCCGCGCGAGCACGTTCAGCAACTGTTGCGTCGAACCGTGAGGCGGGCATCCGTAGCCTACGGGCATGAGCGTGCGGAACTCGTACTTGCCGTCCTCCCCCGTCCGCACAGCGCCACGCAGGTTGAAGTCATTCTGTGCGCCGGTCGGGTCGAAATGCGAGTAGAAGCCGTTGGAGTTCGCATGCCAGCACTCCACCACTGCATTCGCGACAGGCTTGCCGTCCGGACCGGTCACGGCGCCGCGAATAACGAGCGGCCCGGCTGCTTCGTCGGGATCGACGTCGATCTTCGCTACCCCGTCGCGCAACGGCGCGCCCGCGACATACAACGGACCTTCGATGGTGCGCGGTGTGCCGCCGTGAATGTCTGAGTGGCGGTCCTGCGCATCCATGCGAATGTCGAGAAACTTCTCCAGACCGAGACCCGCTGCGAGCAAGGCCGCCTCTCCGTCCCGACCGAGCCGGTTGAAGTAGTTCACGCCTGCCCAGATTTCATCGGGCGTCATATCGAGATCGTCGATGGCCTTGAACAGATCGCTTAGCAGCCGATGAGTGATCTGCTTCGCACGGCCGTCGCCCTCCTCGCTGCCGAGATTGACGGCTGCCGAAAGCAGGTCCTGGACTTCCTTCGTATCGAAAACTTTGACGCTCACGATGTTGTCTCCTTGATGTATTGGGGGTACGACGCAGCTTGGCTGTTTTGCGACGCGACGCTCGCTCACGCGTCGTCGTCGCGAATGGACGACGGGTGATGGCACAACGGCGTCACTGCGATGCTCATATATGGGAACAGCGGCAGCGCAGTGAGAATGTCGTGAAGTTCGGCATTGCTTTGCACGTCGAAGATGCTGAAGTTCGCGTACTCACCCGCAAGGCGCCAGATGTGGCGCCACTTGCCGCTGCGCTGCAGGTCCTGCGAATAAGCTTTCTCGCGGGCCTTGATTTCGTTTGCGATCTCGGCGTGCATATCCAGCGGAAGTTTCACATCCATGCGCACGTGGAAAAGCATTGCGTCCTCTCGTCGGATGTTGGTTTACTTGATGACCGCGACATGTCCGTCGCGCGTGAAGCGTTTGATCCGGGCTTCGTCCAGCTCGATGCCGAGACCCGGGCCGCTCGGCACGGTGAGCTCGAAGTCGCTGTAATCCAGTGGCTCGACGAGAATCTCCTCGGTGATGAGCAGCGGGCCGAACAGCTCGGTGCCCCATTGCAGATTGGGCAAGGTCGCGAAGAGCTGTGCCGATGCAATCGTGCTGACCGCGCCTTCCAGCATGGTGCCGCCGTAAAGTTCGATGCCCGCTGCATCGGCAATGGCGGCGACGCGTTGTCCCGCGAAGAGACCGCCGCTTTGCTCGATCTTGATCGCGAAGACGTCGGCGCCTTCGTGCTTGGCGATCTGGAACGCGCTTTCGGGGCCTTGCAGCACTTCGTCGGCCATTAGCGCAACGGGGAACCGGCGCATCAGGCGCGCGAGCGCCGCCGTGGATGCGACCGGCTGCTCGACCAACTCGCAGCCGGCATCAGCGAGCGCGGGAATGGCTCGTGCGGCCTGCGTTTCACTCCAGGCCATGTTGACGTCGACCCGCACGGCCCCGCGATCGCCGAGCGCACGCTTGATGCCGGCGACATGTTCGATGTCCGCTTCGATCTGCCTTGCGCCGATCTTGAGTTTGAAGATCTTGTGCCGACGACGCTCGAGCATCGTCTCTGCTTCCGAAATGTCCTTGTTCGTATCGCCCGATGCGAGCGTCCAGGCAACCGGGAGACGATCACGATGACGGCCGCCCAGCAGTTCGCTGACGGGTACGCCAAGGCGCTTTCCGTGTGCGTCGAGCAGCGCGGTTTCGAGCGCGCTCTTCGCGAAATGATTGACCCGCACCAGCTTGCCGAGGTGAGCCATGAGCGCCTGCACACGCGTCGCATCGCGGCCGATGCATGCGGGCGCGAGATACGCATCGGTGGCGAGCTTCATCGACTCGGGGCTCTCGGGACCATACGCCATGCCGGCGATGGTCGTGCCTTCGCCGATGCCGACGATGCCGTCGCTGCAGAATACCTTCACCAGCATGAGCGTCTGCCCATGCATGGTGGCGACGGAAAGCTTGTGCGGGCGAATTGTCGGCAGGTCGACGAGACAGGTTTCGATGCGTTCGATCGTCGCTGAAGTCATGGCGATAGGTTCGATAAGTGCAAACGAGTGACGCGGACGCTGTCCAAGCTCGCCGCGCGCACTCGCTCATTGCGGCCGGTGTGAGTTCGAGGACAAATTAATTCGCCAGCGTGCATCCGTCAAATAGATCAAATGTCGCCTGCGTCATCCACGAAATGAATGACGCGTTGGCGCGAATGCCGGTTCCCTTCAGAACTTGTGGCGGATGCCCACGCGGACTGTGGTTTGACGATCACTCGTGGACGGCGTGAGATTGTTGATTGCCGCAACGGCCGCCGCGCCGGTGGAGTCGGTACCGGATGCCTTCTGGTGGACGCCGATCACATAAACGTCAGTGCGCTTCGACAGGAAGTAGTCGGCGCCGAGCGCGCCCTGGTAATACTTCGCGCCCGGGTTGTTACCGGTGGCCGAATCGACGTCGCCGCCGTTCGTGTAGTCGAACGCCGCGCCGAGCACGAGCGCGGGTGTCAGTTGATACTTGAAGTTCACTTCCACGTTGTTGAAGATTGCATTGCCGGCGTAGCCGCGCGGATTGGGTCCGGAGTTCACCGTATCGCCGAGGTTCTTGAACTGCACGTTGGAGTATGTCGCACCCAGCGTCGCCGCGCCGAATGCGTACGCCGCGCCAGCCGCGACGACTTGATACGTCCGCGCCGACGCGTAGCCGCTATATACCGGCGACGAAATGAAGTTCGCGCTCGCGGTGGGCGGCGTGCTCGCGCCGTTGTCACCGAAGAAGCCGACGTTCGGGTTGCGCGCGTTCAGATAAGCGACGCCCAGCGTAAGCGGTCCGTTCGCATAGCCCGCTCCGAGGGACCACAGCTGGTTGCGTGAAACCGCCCCTGCCACGCCACCCAGGCTGTAGATGCCGCCGAACGTCACCCCGTAGTATGACTTGCTAACGAATTTGATCGCGTTGTTCACGCGATATGCGTTGTTGAGGTTATCCAAATCGCCTGGATGCGCGCCGATATATCCCGCCCACTGGGCGCCGGACTCGAACGGGCCCACATAGTCGACAACCGAATCGTATTGACGACCGAGCAACACGGTGCCCAAAGCACTGGACAAGCCCACATACGCCTGGCGACCGAACATCAGACCCTGGGTGCTGCCGCGATTCTTTTGCGCAAGCGAGCCGTTGTTGAGATCGAAGCCGTTCTCGAGTACGAACAGAGCAGCGAGCCCGCCACCTAGCTCTTCCCTACCCCTTAGCCCCCAGCGGCTTGCCTGCATGACGCCGCTCGACAGGTTGTAGAGATTGTGACCGCCCGAGTTCGAGGTCCAGTTGAAGCCATCGTCGACGATGCCGTACAGCGTCACCGCGCTTTGTGCCTGCGCCGTGCCTGCAACTGCGAGCAGCGCGAGAGAAGTTGCCAAGGCGAGTCTCATACGTGCGTATTCCATGCGAGTGGTTCTGTTGAATGACGCAATGAAGGCTCATTGCGGGGTTGACGGGGATGCGCCACGCAGTCTGCGGTCGCCCGTTCCACACGGCAAATAAACCAAAAGCATGACCGGCGATAAGCACGATCGATATGTCATTCAAGGCAAGGGTTATTACGTACGGCACGCGAAGCACATGCATCAGATTCATGTCGTGCATTTTTGTCTCGAATTTGACCGCGGTTATCGACGCTCATATCGTGGGCACATCGCATCGATACCATTCGCGCCGCTTCTTGAGCATCAGGGAAGCGGGAACCATCACCTCATGTCTTCCCCCACCATGAACCCTGAAGCTCTGAATTCCGATCTGAGCACGCTCGCTCAAAGCCGAGCGGCCCGTCGTCCAAGCAACGTGCGCCGTGCGGTCACGACTGCAGTACTCGGCCAGATCCTCGAGTGGTACGACTTCTTTCTGTATGGAACGGCTGCCGCGCTCGTCTTCGGCAAGCTGTTCTTTCCGGTCGGCACTGATCCGCTCACGGGCACCATCGCCGCATTCGGCGGCTTCACCGTCGGCTTCATCGCCCGACCCATCGGCGGCGTGCTATGCGGGCATATCGGCGACCGCTACGGTCGCAAGGCCGTGATGATGCTCACCCTGCTCACGATGGGCACCGCTACGGTCCTGATGGGCGTTTTGCCAACGTATCAGCAGGTCGGCATTGCGGCGCCCGTGATGCTGGTTCTGCTGCGCATTCTTCAGGGACTGGCCGCCGGCGGAGAATGGAGCGGCAGTATCTTGCTGATCCACGAGAACGCGCCGCAATCGAGGCGCGGGGCGCTCGCGGCATGGAGTCCGTGCGGCGCGGCACTCGGCTTCGTGTTGTCCACTGGCGCGTTCCTGCTGGTGCAGAACCTTCCAGCTGGCGACTTCCAGAGCTGGGGATGGCGCCTTCCGTTTCTGGCCAGCGCCGCACTCGTCTTCCTCGGCCTGTGGATGCGCCGCTCCGTCGGAGAAAGCGCCGCGTTCGCGAAAGTCAAGGCGACGCGCCACGAAAGCCGGATGCCGGTGATTGAAGTGCTGCGCCAATGTCCGCGCGAAGTGCTCACGGTGTTCGGCCTGCGCTTTGGCGAGGGCGCAGCGTCCTACCTGTTCTTCGCGTTTTCGATCGCCTACGGGCAGTTTCTCAACATCAAATCGAGCTGGATTCTCAGCGGTCTTTGCATTTCGATGCTGCTGATGATCCCCGTTTCGCTCTTCTTCGGTTGGGTGACCGACAAGGTCGGACGCAAGCCTGTGTATCTTGCCGGCGCAATCGCCATCGTACTTGTCGCATGGCCGTATTTCGCGCTGCTGGGCTCAGGCGAGTACTGGAAGGTCGTTGCGGCGCTCGTCCTCGCGAACAGCATCACGCTCGGCATTCTCGAAGGCGCGCAGCCCGCGTTTATCAGCGAAATGTTGCCGGTGCACCTGCGTTTCTCGGGACTCGGCATCGGCCGGGAAGTCTCTTCCGTGCTCGGTGGCGGCCTTTCGCCGATGATCGCCACCGCACTGCTCGCTCACTATCACAGCGCCGTGCCGGTCGCCATCTATCTGGGCGGTCTGGGGCTCATCACCGTCGTCGCCACGTTGCTCGCACGTGAGACGTTTCCCAAAGCGATGCGCGCTGCTGCACGTCAGCAGCCCGAATGACATCGACACACCATTAACCGAGAGGTACCAGTTATGCAAGCCGTTGAAACCGAAGCAACCATCGATTCGCAAAACGACTATCCCGAGTATGCCGGCCCGCTGTCCCTCGATGCGTTGATCGAAGAAGTCGAGCGCCGCCGTGACGAATTCGATGCCATGTCTCATGTGCCGCGCGATATGGTCGGCAAAATGAAGCGCGCGGGCATTTTCCGCGCTAGTACGCCGAAGCGCTTCGGCGGCGACGCGCTGCCGCCTGCGCGCTTCCTCGAGATGCTCGAACGCATCGCGATCGCGGACGGCTCGACCGCATGGGTCGCAGCGTTTGGCTCCGCCAACACGTACCTTGCTTCACTGCCGGTAGAGACACAGGCGCAAATCTATGCGAGCGGTCCCGATCAGGTTTTCGCGGGCGGTTTGTATCCGCTGCAAAAGGCCGATCGCGCACCCAGCGGCTTTCTCGTCTCGGGGCAATGGCGCTTCGCCAGCGGCTGCAAGGGTGCAGACTGGATTGGCGTAGGGATTGGCGGCGCACCCGCTGGTGCGGACGACAAGAACGCCGGCAAGCCTTTCACTGCTGTCTTTCCGGCGAGCGAAGTCGAGATCGTCGATAACTGGAACGTGGTCGGCATGCAAGGCACGGGCAGCCATGATTTGCGCCTGAAAGACAAATACGTCGAGGAACAATGGACCTTCGTGCGCGGAGGCACGCCGCTGATCGATGAGCCACTGTATCGGTATCCAGCCGTCGCCTACCAGGCGCAGGTGCATGCAGCAGTCAATATCGGTCTGGCGCGCGCCGCGCTCGACATGCTGGCGGGAATGTCCGGCGTGACGAAGACCACTACCGGTGCGCCGCGTCTCGCCGATCGGGCCTACTATCGTTCGGGACTCGCGCAGGCGGAAGCACAGTTGCGCAGCGCGCGAGCATTCTTCTTCGAGTCCGCGGAAGCATCCTGGCGCACGGTGCTCGCTGGCGACCCGGTGCTGCCTGCAGAAGCAAACTTGCTGCGTCTGTCGGCTACGCACGCGGCCCACACCTGCGCCGATATCGTGATGCAGGCGTACAGGATGGCGGGCATTGGCGCGATCTATCGCGAGAGCCGGATGCAGCGTCTGGTACGCGATTCGATCGTTGTCACGCAACACGCCTTTCTCGGCGAAGGCAATTACGACGCATCGGGCGCGATCTTTGTGGGCATTCCGCCCGTCACGCCGTATCCCTGAACCCGCGAACCCTAAAAAGGACATCAGCCATGCCCCACGATCAAGCGCGTGCACAGTTTCGCAATGCAATGGCCTCGCTCGGCGCGGCCGTCAACGTCATCACCACCGACGGCCCGCACGGACGCTGCGGTATCACCGCAAGCGCCGTTTGCTCGGTGACTGATACGCCACCGACGATGCTCGTCTGCATCAATCAGTCGAGTTATGCTCACGACGTGCTGCTGAGCAACAGCCGCGCGTGCATCAATGTACTCGGCGCGCACGCGCAGGAACTGGCGCGCACTTTTGCGGGTATGGATGGATGTTCGATGGATGAACGCTTCGCGCGCTGTGGCTCGCGTCCCGGCGCCCTGCAACTTCCCGTGCTCGACGATGCAATTGCGAGTCTTGAAGGCCGCATCGTCGACAGCAAGAAGGTCGGCTCGCATTCGGTGCTTTTCGTGCAAGTCGAACACATTGGCTGCCGTGAGGACGGCGATGGCCTCGTGTACTTCGGCCGACAGTTTCACCGGCTCGCGCGCGCCGCATCCTGCGAGGCGGCGTAACCATGCAAGTCTGCCTGTTTTTAACCGGTGCGAACGGGCAGCAACCGCTGCTCGATGTGGCGCCCTTGCAGGGCATCGAAGGCTTGCGCAGCCTGATCGTGCATGAGCCGATATCCCAACGCGTCGATCCGCGCATCGCGCCAGCTACCGATGCGCCGTCGTGCATCCTGCAACTCTATTTCGATGAACTCGCCGCCCTCGAAGCGGCCTCGAGCGGCGATGGCCCTATTCACCGCGTGCTGCAAGCACAATCGGTAGCCAAGAGCTTCACGCAGCAAGTCATGGCGGTGCGCGCCCTTGTGTCACCCAGGCCTGGAGGCGAAGCGAGCGCGCAGCGGTGTACGTATCTCGTCGAGTACGAAGGCCCGGCCGAAGACTTCGACACATGGCTCGCGCATTATCTGCAGCACCACGCACCGCTGATGTCGACCTTGCCCGCACTGCGCGAGTTGGAGATCTATACGCGCGTAGAGTGCACCATCGGTCTGCCTTGCGCGCGCGCGGACGCGATGCAGCGCAACAAGGTCGTCTTCGACGATGCGTCGGCGCTCGCCGACGCGCTGGCTTCGCCGGTGCGCGACCTGATGCGCGGCGATTTTCATGCTTTGCCACCGTACCAAGGAGGCACGCCGCATTTTGCAATGCGCAGCACATACGGTAATCTGGCCAAACATTGATGGCCGCGTGGCGCGACCATGCGCTCGTTCGTGAGTCAACCGTATGACCAAGCTCAATCTCGGTCTCGCCGATTTGAATCTGCTGCGCGTATTCCTCGCCATCTGGGATCTGCGCAGCCTCACTGCCGCCGGCGACCGTCTGGAATTGACGCAACCTGCGGTCAGTCACGCGCTGCGGCGCTTGCGCACGATCTTCAATGATCCGCTCTTCGTGCGCACGCCCACTGGCATGGTGCCGACCGATGCGGCGCATCGGTTGTACCCGCCGCTCGCGCAGGCGTTGTCGATCATCAATGAGGCGGTCCAGCAGCTTGCCAAGTTCGATCCCTCGACGGCGCGACGCGTCTTTCGCATCTCAATGTCCGACATGTCCGAATTCTTTTTCCTGCCACCGCTGCTCGCGTTGCTCGACCGCGAGGCGCGCGGCATTAGAATCGAAGTAGTCAATGTTCCGGTGGAAGCGGTGAGCGCAGCAATGCGCGCCGGAGAGATTGATCTTGCTTTGGGCTACGTGCCAGGTCTCGACGCGGGATGTCTGAGCCAAACTCTCTTCGTCGACGAGCATGTCTGCGTGGTGCGCGCAAATCATCCATTAGGCAAGTCCCGGCCGACACGTGAAGACCTGGCCGCCTTGCGCTACGTCTACGCGAGCACCAACGCGACGGGCCATCGCATGGTCGAGCAATGGCTCGACGAGCTCAATCTCAAGCGCGATGTGGTGGTCCGTCTGCCGCATTTTGTAGTGGCGCCCGAAATTGTGATGAACACGGACCTCGCCGTTATCTTTCCGAAAAGCATTGCGCGGCGCTTCAACCGCGGCAAGGCATTTCGTATTCTGCCCTTGCCGTTTGCTCTGCCGCCTATCGAAATACAGATTCACTCACACACGCAATTTGCCAACGATCCCGGCGTCGCGTGGTTGCGGAAGACCGTCTCGGCGATGTTTCGTCAGCCCGAGGAGTGACGTTCATTTGCTGCGCTGATATCACGACGTCTTTTCGGCGAATTTGACGGAGATCAGCCTCGCCTCGACACTGTTTGTCATGCGAAGCCTTGAGAAGGCCGCAGTCCATCTCATTCAATGCGAGCAGACATGGCAACAGTTCATACCTCGACCGCCGAAACCAGCGCAGCAATGCCGGATCGCACTCTTAGGCGTATCGTCATCGCGTCGGTCGCGGGCAACGCGATGGAGTGGTACGACTTCTTCGTCTACGGCACGGCCGCCGCACTGGTGTTTGGAAAATTGTTTTTCCCCGCCAACGACGATCCGCTGATCGGCACGCTCGGCGCGTTCGCGGCCTTCGCGATGGGCTTTGTCGCACGGCCGCTTGGCGGTATCGTGTTTGGCCATATAGGCGACCGTTACGGTCGGCGTGCGTCGCTCGTCTGGACCCTGCTCATCATGGGTTTCGCGACCTTCGGCATCGGCCTGTTGCCGACTTACGATCACGTCGGTCTTTGGGCGCCGGTCGCGCTCGTTGCACTTCGCCTGCTGCAGGGCATTGCGTCCGGCGGCGAATGGGGCGGTGGTGTATTGATGATCAGCGAGAACGCGCCGCCCGAGAAGCGCGGCTATTACGCCGCGTGGAGTCAGCTCGGCGTGGGCGGCGGTTTCGTGCTGTCCTCCGCGGCGTTTCTCGCAGTGCAGGCGTTGCCGCACGAGCAGTTCATCTCCTGGGGATGGCGTCTGCCCTTTCTCGCGAGCATCGTGATTTTTGCGCTCGGCGTCTACATTCGTCACAGCCTGCCGGAGAGCCGCGACTTCGAGAACGCGGAGAAATCGGGCAAGACATCGCACATCCCGGTGCTCGAAGCCATCAAGCGTCATCCGAAGGAAATCCTGGTGGCGATGGGCCTGCGTGTCGCGGAAAATGGCGGCGCCTACATCTTCCTCGCGTTTTCGCTCGTGTACGGCAAGTTCGTCGGCATCCCCAATTCGACGATGCTCACCGGCGTCATGCTTGCCATGATCGTCGAAATGATCGCGATGGTGCTGTGGGGCAAGCTCTCCGATCGCATCGGACGCAAGCCTGTGTACATGATCGGCGCCGCTTCGCTTGCGGTGATGGCCTTCCCGTTCTTCTGGCTGCTCGACACGCACGCGACCCCGCTCATCTGGCTCGCACTGGTGCTCGGCACTGCCGTCTGTCACGGCGCGATGATCGGCACCTTGCCCGCGCTCGTCGGCGAGTTGTTCAGCACGGAAGTGCGCTACTCCGGCGTCGCGCTCGGGCATGAAGTGGCCTCGATTTTCGCAGGCGGTCTGTCGCCGCTGCTCGCGACTGCACTGCTGTCGCACTATCACGCGTCCTGGCCTGTCGCCGTGTTCCTCATCGTGCTGAGTCTTGTCACGGTCGTCACACTGCGCTTCACGCGCGAAACGCGTCATCAGTCACGTTGATGCGACCCACGATTTTTAGCCTATTTTGCTTATTCGACGGCCGAGACTACCATCGACGCATGGTTTCGGAAAACATCTCGAAAGGAAGGCGATCATGCAGGCTCACACCGTGAAAGTCCGAGTCGACGCGTTGCGCGAGGAAGCGCATGGCGTGCGGTCGTTCAGCGTCTCCAGAATCGACGGCGCGCCGTTCGAACCTTACGAGCCGGGCGCGCATATCGACGTCACCAGTCCTTCGGGCGTGACACGTCAGTATTCGCTTTGCGGCGATCCCGCCTGTCTCGAGACGCAGATCTTCGCGGTGAAGAAGGAAGAGCAGTCGCGCGGCGGTTCTCGTTCGCTTCACGAAGAAGTGACCGTGGGCACCGAACTGGCCGTCGGCGCGCCGCGCAATCTCTTCCAGCTCGACCCGTCGGCAAGCGAGCACATTCTGATTGCCGCGGGCATCGGCATCACGCCATTGCTGTCGATGGCCTATCGGCTCCTTGCGAGCGATGCGCGCTTCACGCTGCATTACTTCGCGCGCAGCGAGGCGCACGCGGCTTTCATGACGCTGCTGACGCGCGCACCGTTCAGTGCGCACGTGAAACTGCATTTCGGCGTCGAGCGGAATCAACAGCGTAGCAAGCTCGCCGAATGTATCAGCGATGCCGGTCCTGACGCGCATGTCTACACATGCGGCCCGAACGCCTTCATGGATGCTGTCGTGGAGACGGCGCAAGCCCGCCTGCCTGCGGATGCGATTCATCTCGAGCGATTCAAGGGCGAGCCCGCCGTGGCGGCCGAAACGTCGCTCGACAGCTTCGAGGTGCAGCTCGCAAGCAGCGGACAAACGGTTCGCGTGGACAAGAGTACGTCGATCGTCGACGCGCTCGCTGCGATCGGCATCGAAGTCGATTCGTCGTGCGGCGAAGGCGTGTGCGGTACATGCATGGTCGACGTCGTGAGCGGCGAACCCGAACATCGCGATCACTGCCTGAGCAAAGCAGAACGCGCGAGCAATACCGTAATCTGCTGCTGCGTCTCGCGTTCTCGCTCACCTGTGCTCGTGCTCGACCTCTGAGCGCGATCACATCTTCTTGAAGCTCGCGAGGGTGTCGGTCATGAGGCTGCGCATCCACGCGAGGCCTTCGTCTTCGTGGAAGTGCTCGTGCCAGTGCATGGTCACGGCCACTCTCGGCAGCGGCACCGGCATCGCATAGATGCGGAAAGCGTCGGCTCGATTGAGGATACGCGCGAGCTTTTCCGGCAGCGTAGCGAACAGGTCCGTTGCAGCCAGCACGCCGGGCACCGCCACGAAATGCGGTAGCGCCATTGCGATATTGCGCCCGACGCCTTGTCCGCGCAGCGCGTCGTCCAGCGCGTCATGGCTGTGCTCGATCGAGCGAACCTGGACGTGGGAAGCAGCAAGAAAATGCTCGAGTTTGAGCTTCTTGCCTTCGGGTAGATCGTCGCGTTCGCGCGTCATGCACACATACGATTCCTCGAAGAGCACGCAATGGCGCGTGCGCGGCATCAGCGACGGCAAGTTGCCGATCGCAAAATCCAGCCGACTCGAGCGCAACGCCTCCTCTATCTCTTCAATGGGCAATGGCTCGACGACCAGCTTCGCGCGCGGCGCAGCGTCGTGTAACGCGGCGCAGATGGCTGGGAGATAGGCCATCTCCCCCGCATCCGACAGCGACAGGCGAAATGTTCGCGTGCTCGTCGCCGGGTCGAACCGTTCGGCATAACGCAAGGCCTGCCGCACGGTATCGAGCGCGCGTCCGACGATTTCGGCCAGCTCAAGCGCGACCGGCGTGGGCTGCATGCCCGCCCGCGTGCGGATGAACAGCGTGTCGTCGAACAAGGTGCGCAGCCGCCCGAGCGAATAACTGACCGCCGGTTGAGAGAGCGCGAGCCGCTCGCCTGCGCGCGTCAGGCTGCGTTCCTCGACGATGGCCTGGAAAACGCGCAGGAGATTGAGATCGATGTGGTCGATGGAGGTCATGGCAGGCAGTTCCAGATATCGGCCGCACTGATTGAGCGATCCGTTTTTAATCGATTTGACGCATGATCTTCGAAAAGCGAGACTGATGTCAACGAGAGGATGCGCCGAGTGCACGGCCAGGCTCGTGTTAGTCGCTCAAACAGCCACTCAACTTCTCCCCAGGAATACGATGAGTACGCCGACCTATCAAACCATCGACACGAGCGCGCTTGCGAAGCGCGCGCAGTCCGATCGCATTGCGCCTTCGCTCTACTACGATCCGCAGCTCTTCGAGGAAGAACTCGAACGCATCTTCTACAAGACGTGGGTGTGGGTCGCTCACGACAGCGAGTTGCCGAAGCCCGGCGACTTCGTCACGACGACCATCGGCCGCCAGCCGGTCATCGTCGTGCGGGACAAAACGGGAGCCGTGAACGTACTTCAGAATCGCTGCCGTCATCGCGGCGCGACCGTGTGCGAAGAGCACAAGGGCAATGCGAAAGGCTTCACGTGCCCGTACCACAGCTGGTCATACGCGCTCGACGGCACGCTGCGCGCGCTGCCCTACGGCGACGGCTATGAAGGCGTATGCGAGAAAGGCGATTTGCCGCTCAAGAAGCTGCGCGTGGGCGTCTATCAGGGCCTGATTTTCGCGAGCTTCAACGAAGACATCGAGTCGCTCGAAGACTTTCTCGGCGGTGCGAAACCATGGATAGACCTGTTCATGAAGCAAGGCGCGGGCTATCCGATCAAGGCGAACGGCGAGCATAAGTTCACGTTCAAGGGCAACTGGAAGATTCAGCTCGAAAACACGACGGACCTGTATCACTTTCCCGTTGTGCATAAGTCCTGGATGAAGTCTATCGACGATGAAACGGCCGCCGCGATCACGAGCTTCATGACGAGCGACCAGGCGTTTTGCCGCTCCCTCGGCAACGGTCACAGCCTGGCCGTACTCATGCCGGAACTCGTCGATCTCCATCAGGACGACGGTGCGCCGCTGCCCGAACGTTTCAATGAACTCGCCGCGCAGCTTGCAGAAAAACACACGGCGGAAGAAGTGCGCCGCGTCGTGCGTTCGCTGATGGGCGTCGGCTTCAACCTGAATCTGTTTCCGAACCTCGCGTTGTCGATGGCCTTCTTCCGCGTGCTGCGCCCCATTTCCGCGGTGGAAACAGAAATCCGCCACGTCGCACTAGGGATGGACGGCGGCCCCGAAGAAGCCAATCGTGCGCGCTTGCGCATGCACGAGCACTTCCAGGGCCCGTTCGGTTTCGGCAGCCCCGATGATGCCGAAGCATGGGAACGCGTGCAGCGCGGCTCATACGCAGGCCCCGACGTACCTATCCTGGTGAACCGGGGGCTGAATCGCGAAACGACCGCGCCGAACGGCGAGAAAACCGCGCACGCCACCGACGAAACCGGCATGCGCGAAGCCTATAGACAATGGCGCGCAATGATGGAGCAAGCATGATGGACGACCGTAACGCACTTCTCTCTGACCAGACCTTCGCCCGCGCTATCGAATTCATCTGGCGCGAAGCCGAACTTCTGGACCGGCGCGATTACCGCGCGTGGCTCGAAATGTGGGACCCCAATGGCATCTACGTGGTGCCTATCGACCCCGATACGACCGACTACGAAGCGACACTGAATTACGCATTCGACGACCAGCACATGCGCGATTTGCGTGTGCAGCGCATGGCGTCCGGCTATTCGGCGTCCGCCGCCGACGCCGCGCGTACGGTGCGCACCGTGTCGCGCTTCACGCGGTCTTCGGATAGCGCGGACCTCGTCGAAGTGAAGTCCTCGCAGATCATCATTGCGTACAAGCGCGGCGTGTCGACGATCTTCGCCGCGGATCTGACGCATAAGATCAGCATGGCCAACGGCCAGCCGCTGCTCGTCGAGAAAGTTATCCGCCTGATCAACTCGACCGAAGCACTGAGCGCCATCGGCTTCCTGCTTTGACTTTCCATCCCTATCCGACCATGCCGACACTCGAAGTCTATCTGCCTCAAGGTCACTCCGACGATCGCAAGGCATCGCTTATCCAGGGTCTGACTCAAGCGACCGTCGACGCCATCGGCGCGCCCGCGGAGTCGGTGCGCATTCTGCTGTCGGAGTTGCCGGCCTCGGACATCGGGCTGGGCGGAAAGCCAACGCCCGCTGCGTTGCCGGTCATCATCGCAATCTTGATTGCGGGCCGCACGGAGACGCAGAAAGAAGCGTTGATCAGGCATCTGTCAGAGATCAGCGCCTCTGTCCTCGATGTGCCCTTGCAGTCCACGCGCGTCATGATCAAAGACATTCCCAATACCGATTTCGGCTTGGGCGGCAAGACCGCGCGCGCGCTGGGCCGCTAAGTCGAAGTCGGGCCCATTCTTCCGCGATCCGTACGCCGGACCTGTTGTTAGGCTCGAAGGGAAACAAGATGACGAACGATACTCGAAGCCTGCCGCTGCGTGTGCTCTTTTGCTGCGGAGTCACTCAGAATTTCTTCGACTTGCCGCGTGAGCAAATCGGCGATGTATGGCAGGCGTACGGCAACATGCTCAGCGCCATCGAAGCAATGGAAAACGTACGAGTGTTGGGTGTCATGGATGACGACCGGCTTGTCGTCGGCAACGCCGAAGGGGCACCGTGGACCTTCTACATCATGGCCGACGTCGCCGACTTCGACGCCGCCGTTGCGGTCTGCAATCTGTATCGCACGACGCCCGTGGGCGAATACAACCTTTGGCGCTACGGCAAAATCGAAGCGCGCGTCGGGCGCGCGCTCACGGTTCCGTCCGCCGTTACCGACAAGGCGTGAGTCATGACGCACACGACCATTGAGAGTCTGCAACTGCGCTTGCGCCTGCTTGAAGCGCACAACGCGGTTCGCAAGACCATTGCCCGATACATGGCGCTCTGCGATGTGCCGGCTCGCGCACTGGACGGTGAATCGCTGGCGGCGCTTTTTAGCGAAGATGCCGTGTGGGAAGGCATCGGTCCCCGGTATGCGGACAAGTTCGGCCGCTTGGAGGGGACGGGCGCTATCGTCACGATGCTGCAACGTTACCTGCCGCCCACGCCGCACTTTGCGACGAACCTCCACTTTCTCACGAACGAGCATATCGAAGTGCAAGGCGACATCGCGAAAGGCCGCTGGATCATGTTGCAGGCATCCGGCTATGTCGATGCGAAAGCCGAACTCATTGCGGCGCGGCTCGAAGTGGACTTCAATCCTTCGCCGCACAGAGAAGACGTCTGGTTGATTCGTCACTTCCGCACGGAGCGCATTTTCGACGCGCCCTGGCAGGTGAACCCCGCGCAAGGAGTCCGAGCATGAGTGCCTTTCTGCGGATGTTCGATCTCGCTTCGCACGCCGCCGCGAATGCGCCGACCATCGCAATCAAGGACAGCATCGACGTGGCCGGCTATCCGACGACCGCGGCGAGCCGCGCGCTTGCCGATGCGCCGCCCGCGCCGCGGCACGCGGAAGTCGTGCAGCGTCTCCTCGATGCTGGCTGGCGCATTACCGGCAAGGCGAACATGCACGAACTCGCGTTCGGCATGACAGGAATCAACGACTTCAGTGGGACGCCCGTCAACCCGCAAGACCCGGCTCGTATTCCCGGCGGTTCGTCGAGCGGCTCGGCATCGGCGGTAGGATTGAAGCTCGTCGATGCGGCCCTCGGCACCGACACCGGCGGTTCGGTGCGCTGCCCTGCCGCATGCTGCGGCGTCATCGGACTGAAGCCAACGTTCGGACGCGTGTTGCGTGAAGGCGTCGCGCCGCGCCAGACATCGCTCGACTGTGTCGGCCCTTTTGCACGCGACATGAACAGCATCGTCGACGTGATGCTCGCAATCGATGCGTCATTCCAGGGCGGCCGTGCACGCCGTGACGTCACCGGACTGCGCGTCGCGCTGCCCGAAGTCGAAGCCGACGGCGAAATCCGCGATGCGGTGACGGCGGCCGTCGCACGCAGCGGACTGGCGTCGCGTGTCGTACAACTCAAATCCCTGCGTGACGCCTTCACGGCCGGGCTTGCTGTCATCAACGCCGAGACGTGGCATGCGTTCGGTCATCTCGTCCGTAGCGGCCAACTCGGTCCGGACATCATGGCTCGCTTGAGCGCCGCCGCGAACACGGAGGCCTCGGAGCTCGTTGCAGCCGAGCGCATCCGTCGCGTCTTCACGGACCGAGTCGACCGCGTGCTGGAAGACTCGGACGTCCTCATTCTACCGACGCTGCCGTCGCTGCCGATCACGATCGAGGCCGCGAGAGCGGGCACGTCGGTGATCGCAATGTCGTCGCTGATTCGGCCGTTCAACCTGAGCGGGCATCCGGCGCTGACGTTACCGGTCCCGATCGACCGGACGTCGCTTAAGGCGGGACTGCAGATTGTCGGCCGACGCGGCGACGACGAGACGGTTTGCGCCGTCGCCGCATACATCGAAGCGATGCTTGCCTGCAATGCGGATTGAAGGAGCCGGCACCATGACGAAGAGAGTCGTGCTCGTGACCGGCGCTGCGCGCGGGCTGGGCGAAGCAGTGACGCGCCGCTTTCATCATGCCGGTTACAACGTCGCGCTGGCCGATATTGCTGTCGATGCCGCACAAAGGCTCGCGCTCGAACTGAGCAGCGACGCAGCGAGCGCATTCGCGGTGAAGCTCGACGTAACGAAGAAGGCAGATTTCGAGGCAGCACGCGATGCGCTGCTCGACCGCTGGGGTGCGATCGACGTGCTCGTGAACAATGCGGGCGCATCGAAAGTCGTGCCTGCAATGGACATCACCGCCGACCAATTCGACGAGGTGATGGACGTTAATCTGCGCAGCGTGCTCTTCGGCTGTCAGGTATTCGGGCAGCACTTTGCGACGCAAGGTGCCGGACGCATCGTGAACATTGCCTCGCTCGCGGGACAGAACGGCGGCTCTGCTACCGGTGCGCACTATGCCGCTGCGAAAGGCGGCGCCATCACGCTCACTAAAACTTTTGCGCGCGATCTCGCCGCGCATGGTGTGACCGTCAACGCAATATCGCCGGGTCCGCTCGATCTGGCTGTCGTGCACGAAAGCGTACCGGCGCAGAAACTGCATGAGGTGATTGCGGGCATTCCGGTAGGCCGCCTAGGCTCCGCGAGCTATATAGCTGATGTCGCCGTGCTGCTCGCTTCCACCGATGCCTACTTTGCCAACGGCGCGTGCTGGGATATCAACGGCGGACTCTTCATGCGCTGAGCGCGAAGCGACGCGGTGTGCTCCTGCAGCCACCTTCCCGTGAAGGTCCTTCTGATGGGCCGCATCAAAACGAAGCATACCCACCCGTCTGATCACCAACTTCCTTCGACGCAGCAACCGAGCCGCTTCTGACTAGTCCGTGCAAGTCCCGCGTTACCTCGCCGGGCGGGGAGATAAGCGCGACAGCCCGTGCTCATGGGCGGATGGCCTAGCGAACGTGTCGCGTGCATTGTCGGACGGCGCGCGACGAATTGCATCCGTCCAGCTGATATTGATGGCCCATTTCGGCGGATTGGCGCTGGCGCGCGAATGCGTCGACACTTTCGTTCGCGCGCGCAGATGTGCCACTGACTGCAAGCCGCGATGCGACGGCCATACATCGCAAGAGCACCCCAATGTCAGCCCCAAGGAAACAACTGCTCGCAGCTTCGCACTTCGCACGAAGCGGTAGTCAAGCAACAAGCTTGCTGATTGGTTCGGCGTCCGCGCTGTTCAGTTCTTAGACCGACTCATTGTCTCCGGAGATACGCAATGCTCAAAAAAAAAGAGGGCAACGTCCTGCTTTCGCCGTCCGCACTGGCGCCAGCGGTCGTTGTGTCAGCTGCCTTGTTCACAGCCGGATGCGGCGGCGATACTGACACCGCGCCGGTGACGAGCCACACAGCCACGCCGAGCTGTTCTGATCTCTCTTCCACAACGATAGCCGACACAACCTTCACCCTTACGAAGGACATGCCACCAGGCGATTTCGCGCCGCCTACGGGCGAGACCATCAAAGGCCTGCCGGCCTTCTGCAGAGTTGCCGCCACGATCAAGCCGGCGTCCGACTCGAACATCAAGGTGGAACTGTGGCTTCCGGCCGCGTGGAACGGTAAATACCTCGGCACAGGAAACGGGGGCCTCGGCGGGACCATCGACTATGAAGCCCTAGCCAATGGATTGCGCCGCGGGTTTGCAGTCGCGAATACCGACCTCGGCACATCGGCAGGGGTCGCAAGCATGGTCGGCCATGTGGAGACGATTGTCGACTTCGGTCATCGCGCGACCCACCTGATGACCACCATGTCGAAGACGCTCGTCAACCGTTTTTATACGAAGGCTCCCGCCTATTCCTACTGGTTCGGATGCTCCACCGGGGGCGGTCAGGGCATGCACGAGGCACAACAGTATCCGGAGGACTACGACGGCATCGTGGCTGGCGCACCGGGTGCGGCTCGCGTCCCCGCGCATCTTTCTTACCAGTGGGCGTGGGCCGCGACCCAGCAAGACCCGACGAGCAATCTCACGGTCGCTAAGCGCAAGCTCTGGGCCGACCATGTCATGAGCGCTTGCGACGAGCTGGATGGACTGAAGGACGGCGTCATCGGCCGGCCGGACATGTGCAAGGTCGATCCAGCGGTGCTTCAGTGCAAGTCCGCCGACGCGGCTGATTGCCTAACAGCCGGGCAGGTCAGTGCACTGCGCAAGATTTACGCGGGACCCACCAATCCTGTGACAGGCGCACAACTGTCCTATGGATATCTGCCCGGTACCGAACTCGATTTCTCGACTGCGGCGACTACGCCGACCTCGGCGCCGCCCTTCCCCTTTCCATTTCAGTGGGTATGGGGGGTCAACTGGGACTGGAGAAGCTTTAACTGGGCTAGCGACGTTGATGTGATGCACAACACCCTAGACTTCGCAGTGGATGCATCGAATCCTGACCTCACCGCATTCGCGGCGCATGGCGGAAAGCTCATCGTTTTTCAAGGACTCGCCGATGGCATTCAGGTGCCGGGAGCTGCGATTGCCTACCGCCAAAGTGTCGAGAACCACATGCCAGGCCAGTCCGATAAATTTATGAAGCTGTTCACCGCACCGGGAATGGATCATTGCCGCAATGGCGTCGGCCCGAACGTTTTCGGTAACCTTAATCCAGGATTTCCGATTGCGCCAGACGATCCTACTCATGACCTTTTGGCCGCCGCGCAGTCGTGGGTCGAGAAAGGTCGCGTGCCCGACCAGCTTATTGCGACCAAGTACGGGAACAACTCCCCGACCGGCGCTGTTGAACGGACCATGCCTTTGTGCCCGTGGCCGAAAGTCAGCAGATACAACGGCACGGGCGATGTGAATTCGGCCGATAGCTTCAGCTGTGTCGATCCGTCCTAGCGCAAGAAACGCGGAGTAAGCACGGCGTTCGATCGCGCCTACGCGGGCGTCCTGTCGGTGACGGGGCGCCTGCTCCATTGCGTGCGTTACGTGTTGCGGATGATGCGGACGGGAACGCTCACACAGTACGCCTTGCCGATGCTATAGCCCACACTACATCGCATTCCATAATATCTAACCAGATGAACGCAATTCATATGTGCTCGCCGGTGCCGCTGGCACGATGAAGGCGCAGGAAGCGTCGACCATGCTGACGCTCGTCGACAACCGCTCCAGCGTGCAACTGGCGGCCGCCGAAGGTTCGGCGCGCAACGTCGACTTCGGCATGCTCTCCGGCGTGTTCGCCGGCGGCTTGGGTGGCGCAGGCGCTGCGGGCGGCGGTGCCTACGCACGGACCGCGCAGGGCAAGGTCGTCGTAGCCGCATTCACCGACTCGCTCAACAACCTCGTTGGCGCAGTTCGACAGTACCGCGCGCAGAACGTCAAGGGCGGCCTGGGGAACGGCGGCGCTCTTGTCGTCAACTGATCAAGTTGGGGCGGAAGGCAAGACGCACTCCCGCCCCGTTAAGGATTTGCTTAGTTGAGCCGTTATACCGGCGGTCTCATCGAACCATCAAGGAATTCAACATGCGCCTCTTTCTCGCCATCATCATCCCGTGGCTCCAGTTTTTCACGATCGGCCGTCCGATCGCCGGAATCATCTGCCTGCTTCTGCAGATCACGCTGATCGGCTGGATCCCCGCCGCTATCTGGTCCGTTTTCGCACTCGGCCAGTACAAGACCGATCGTAAGATCGAGCGCGCGCTCGGCAGCCGGGCCTGAGAAACGACATGGGGCCGTCGCTGGGGCAGGAGCTTCACGTCGGTCGCCATTCTGGGATGAGCGTGATCGTCCGTTACGCATTCAACGTCGGGCGACTTCTGCTACGTCGAAGGATTACGTGGCAGACATTCAAGTATTCGCTTCGCGCGCGCCCGATCGCAGTTGCTGGCCGCGGTGGCGGCTACATCGTTGACCCGGAATTCGACTAGCAAACGATGCTGCGAGCGGCCCGCGTCGGTTGGTGTGGCCTCGACATCGACATCCGCGAGTGCGTTGGTCGCGGGCCACAGAGCCGGGATCTCGTTTACGGGAAATAAATCGAAATGAACAAAGCAAACCTGCTTGCATCAGTATGGGCGATTCTTGCGACGCTCGGAACCGCGCATGCTCAGCAGGTCATGGGCGCAAAATGCCCCGACGAGAACAATGGCGCGCTCGGCGATGCCGCATCGCATCGATCAGTCATTTGCGCCAACGCCAAGTGGCAGGATGCGATCGCGCCTCTGGCCACTGTCAATGTCGAAAAATACAACGAGGCCAAAGCTCTCGAAGCGTCATATGCCACTAAGGATTTGATCGGCCGTTGGAGAATCCAGCAGAGCAGCGACGGACACCGCCAATTCACGCTAGTGGCTAATGTCGTTGCGCTCAATTCCGACAATACGGCGCATGTCGTCATTGATTTAGATGATTCGGGCTGGCAGCAGCACGTTGACACAACGGTCCCGCTCAACGCTGCGACCGCCATTGCGACCGACAGCCGCGGCGCAGAGTACCGCATCACCGTCAAACGCACGCCCGCCTAACTGCTTCACGTGCAATCGACGATGCGACGCCTCTGTTGCATTACTCCCTCCAGCCGCCGATGACAATTTCCCCCTTCCACGTCGTTGGCGGCCGCCACCTGACGGGCGACCACCATCAGTTCGTCGTCGGTCAAAGTGGAATGCTCTTGCGTCGTCAGCAGCATGCCGACGCCGTTAGAACCGGCTTCCGGCCGAACATATGCCGCGATAAGTAGGCATCGCCTTTCTCCTGTTGTCCAGACCGGTATCTCTGCCCTCGATCAGCCGCCGTCGTCCGCAAGAAGAGATGCTTGCGCCAAGTCAACGTTAGGCGTTGCCTTCGGCTTTGCCGTTCGGGGCGGCAGAGGAAAGGGCTCCGCGTGCATCGCGTCGGCCGGATAAAGCTGCAGGAAGGACCGCGCTTCGTCCGTGCTTTTGCAAGACAACCAGTCCTCGTATCCGGTCTGCGGGATGATGACCACCGATCTTTTCTCCGATCCGGGCCTGTGGAAACGCTTCATCAACGGGTGATCTTCGGCGTTGACCGTCAACATGGTCATCGACAGGCTCGTTGAGCCGTCGGCAGGATCTTTCCATTCCCGCCACAACCCAGCGATCGCGAGCGGAGCGCCATCGGCCATGCCGATGCGCCAGCGCACTGCCTTGCCCGTCTCGTAGTCTGGCTCGTAGAACCGGCGGCAGGGGATCAGGGCGAGTTGCAGCTTGTTCCACGCCGTGCGAAAACTCGTCTTCTGCCCGACCGACTCCGACCGCGCGTTCATCGTGTCGAACGCTTTCACCCCCTGCGGGATGAATTTGCGCGGGACCATGCCGAACGTCGCGGCGTCAGTCAAATACTCACCGTCGATCCGGCGAAAGATCGGCGCAGCATAGTCCTTGTAGATTTCCGGCTTGTAGTCGAAGTTCGGCACCGGAAACAGACTGAAGACGTCGAACGCATCTTTCGGATTAGACTCGTAGCTCGTGCACACTTTTTCGCCCTCCGTTGTCGAAAATATACACGGAGGCGGATCGGCGCCCGCCTTCCCCGTTGTCACAACCTGGCATAAAGGCGTGGCACCCGTTTTGCGCAAAACGCCCGTTGGCCTTGCCGCGTGACTGGGATGCGCCGCCAAGAGCGGCATCGACTGTGGCCGGCCAGATAGCCTACGCGAGAGGTTTCCTATGGCTGCCCGCTCGATCGCTTCAATGACGCTGAGTTTCGGTCTCGTCTCCGTGCCGGTGAAGGTCTACACGGCCACCGAGAGCAAGTCTGGCGTTGGCTTCAACCTGATGCACAAAGAGTGCGGCACCCGGCTCAAGCAGCAGTTGGCCACTGGCGTATTGCTCCAACCACGGCGGCGTCATTGGCGCACCCCGTTTTGGGGTTGCACTCTGCCGCCGATCACCAAGAACACTTTCGTCTCGACGTTCCGGATCCAAGGGCGAACTTCGCCCGCGTGCGTCGCGGTGCCGGCGATGTAACCGATCGCCGCTTCGAGGTTGGCAAACTGCTCCGGTGATGCGCCCAGCTTCGCTGCTTCAAACATAAAACACTCCACAGAACGAACGCGGAGCGACCCCAGCGGGTCGCTTGCCCGCAAGGGTTGAGAAAAGAAATTGAACAGCGTTTGTGCCGCTTACTCGATCAGCTTGACGCTCTGCCACCAGCGACCGCCCGAGGGGAGCTCTCTGACAAACGAGAGTGACTCCGCCTCATCGCGTGTGAGCTCGATCACCCCGCCCTTCAAAAAGGCCGTCTGGAGATAGACGACATTCGCGAGTGCAAGCGCGCCGTGCTGCTCGGCGATGGCGGTTAGCGTTTCGACGGCATCCAGCAGTTCGGCATGAAACTGCTTCGCGTCAGCGGCCAGACGAAGCGAAACGTCGGCATCGCCGATCGCGCCCAACACGGCATCGCACTGGGCTTGCGGGTCGTCAGGCCCGTACTGCTCGGGCTTGATCCAGTTTCGGATCACCATGTCGTTAAGGACGTCGTCGACGAAATCGGTGCAGGAATAGGTCATGGAAGGCTCCAGTCAAAAGGTAAAAGAAGTAGAGCCGTTGTCAGATGCGACGCAAACGGCCGGTATCGAACGCAGCCGCACGACGCAGGTACCGCGGACGCGGCGGCTGCGACTGAGCAGTAGCCGGTGCAGCTTGCTGCGCAGGCGGCTGGTGAGGCACCGCATTCGAGTGAGACGGACTGCCGGCTGCCGCGAGCAGCAGCATGAGAAGGTTTGCCATAGGGATAGCGCCGCAAGGCGCGAGAGAAGGGTCGGAAAGACGAGAAGCGCCCCTTGTGGGGCGACTCCCCACAAGGGTTGACAACAAATCAGGCGGCAAGCGCCTGCACGTCGATGACTGCGTCGGCCTCTGCGACGAGGTCGGGCGTCTGCGAGATGAAAAACTCCCGCTGATACCCACCGTGGCGCAACACCTCCCGCTTCATTCGCATGAACTGCACTTTGCGCTCGGGATCGAGCGGGCCGTCTGACTCGTCGCTGAACAAGGTCTGATACGGCTGACCGGTGTTCTGCGCGAGATAGAGCGCGATGCCGCGCGTGAGACACTCGTTGATCCAGACCTTCTGACCGCCGGACATGACGGAGACCGACTTGCTGCTGTCGGACTCGGCGTCGTGAACGAGGATCTCGAAGCCCTCACGCAGTTCACCGCTCGCGAGCGTGCGCTGCGTGCGGATCTCCACCGTGAAGCGCATACCGTAGCAAGCGAGCAGCAGCTCGTTGACGGTATGCGTCAGCGCCGGACCCGCGTCATCGATGGTCAACGCGATCACGCCGTCGTTGCCCAAGCCCTTAGCCAGCGGCTTCCAATGAGCAATTTCATCGGAGAGGCGATCGGCACGCGACTGCGTGGCCGAGAACTTCTCCAACTCCAGCGCCAGCGCTTCGGCTTCGGCCTGCAACACACTCTGCGCGCGGATCGATTGCTCGATCCGACCGTCCAATGCCGCGACGGTCTCCCGGTTTGCTGCGATGTCGCGGTCAAGCTTCGCAATCGCGGCTGTCACATCGACGGCGGCCAATCGCCCGACCTCCTCGGCAATGCGAGCAAGCTCCGCTTCCATACGCGTCTTCTCAGACTGGTACTTGGCGGTACGTGCAGCACTTTCCTCAGTGATCGTTCGCAACTCAGCTTGCGCCGCTTCAAGTCCCGACACGGCTGCATCCAGCAATGGCTTAGTGGCGGCAAGCTCTGCCGCCGCCTGCAAGGCACGGCGCAACTGCGCGGCCGCATCGGTGATGGCGAGCATCTCAACACGCTTCGCCGCCAACTCAGCCGGCACGAGCGCCAAGGCTTCGGCTTGCGCTTTCTTCTCGCGATACTCCGCGCGAAGATTCGCCACCGAAACACGCTGCACCTCCGCTTGCTCTTTCGCTTGAAAGGCTTGCGCGAGCAGCGGACATTGCGCGTGCATCGAATGACCGACACACGGTACCTGCTCCGCCACCGAAGCCTGTTTGCTCAACGTGTCGAAGTGCGCGGCCTTCGTCGTGCCTTGGCTCATCAAGCTCGTAAGCGTTGCATCGAGCGTCGTCAACGTCGCGCGTTTGACCTCTAAATCGGCAATGTCGCGCTGCAAAGGAGCAAACCTCGCTTCCTCACGCGCAATTGCCAACTCGGCCTCCTCGCGCTTCGCCGCCGCACCGAGGATCGCCTCGCGGCGAGCCAGCGTTGCTTGGTGCGTGGCCACGGTTCGACTCAACACGGAAACTCGCTGCTGACAGCGAACCGCTGCCGCTTGTTCGTCGTCGGCCGCGCTTTTCAGGGCACGCCCCAACTCGTCGCGACGCACGCCCAGCTCTCGCAGGCGCGCCTCGGTCGTGGCCGATTCGCTCTGCTTGGCCGCGAGCGTCGCCCGCTCTTGAGTCAGCTTGCTCGCATGCTCAAGCGCGGCATCGCGTTGCTCACGAGCGGCACGCAAGGTGTTGCCCTGCGCGACGATCGCCTGCTCAGCGTCTGCTTTGCGTTGCCGCTTTCCGGCTAGCGCGCCAAGCTCAGACTGGATGCCCTCAAGCGACTTGCCGAGCACCTTCGCGACATCAGCGGCCTTCGCCGACAATGCCTTTAGGTGGTCGATGCCAAGGAGTTCAGCCAGCAGCGTCTTGATCTCGCCCGCACCGTAGGACGCGAGCGGCCGCCGGTTCTGAGCCGAGAACACGCTCGTGAAGAACGTTTCCAGAGAACCGTTGATCGCCTCGACACAGCGGTTATACGACTCCGCCTTGCCGTCCGACACCGTCCCGTCAGGCAGCGACACTGGGCGCCACGTACCGTCGACGCCACGATAGGCAAGGTAGTACTCCGCCTTGCCTGTCTTGCCGGGCTTGCGAAAAGTGAAGGACGAGCGATAACGAATGCCGTCGTGCTCCCATTCGAGTTCCTTCAAGGCACTGGTGCCACAGATGTGGTCCCAGTACGAGAAGGCGTCGACCGACAGCTTCGACGCACGCGACGGCATGATCGGATACGGGTGCAAGTTGTCCATTATCGTTGTCTTGCCCGCCCCGTTAGGGCCGGTCAAGGCGATCAAACCATCCGGCAACGTCTCCAGATCCAGCGTGACGCTTTCGCGTTTCATGCCATCGCGCACGCCAACGAAGCCTTCCAGTGTCAGTTTCAGAGGCCGCATGACACGTCCTCCGATACGCTCACCGATGCAGACATCGCTGCCATCTGCGAATAGAACGCGTCGTCATCCTCGTTGGGAAACGGCTCGTTCATCACGACGGACGGCACAGACTGCACCGCTGCTTTGGGCGCTTGAAGCGTTCCGTCTAGTGCGGCCGCCACGTTGTCGCAGACTCTGCCGAACTCGCGACGCGCGTTCGTCAGAAGCTCGGACCAACCGCTATGCCCGGTGAGGCTGCGGATCTCTGCAGCAGACCACTGGCTTGCATAGCCTTCCTGGTAGGACCAGAGAAGGTGCTGCAGTTCAACGGTCGGCGTAACGGCGATCTCGCACGCGCCGGGGGTTGTGGCGACCAGCAACAGCGTCTGACCGAACTGCGCCAATACCGCGCCGCGGTGCTGACCGAACGGCTGATGCTGAATCGCAGCGGTAAAGCCGGCCAAATCGACCAACGACTTTTGAAGATCACGCGATGAGCAGTCGACCAACGCAAAGGTGCGAACCCAGTTCGGGCCAGCGGGGTAAAGACCAAACATGATGCACTCCGTTATGGTGGGCGGAATGCGGCCCCGGTAGGGATCGCTCCCCGCCAGGGTGAAAGAAGAGATGAACTGCTAGAGAAAGGTCCTGCCACTACTAGTCGATGCGTCAAAGACGCGGTGAAACCTCTGTTTCGATAGCGACGATCAAAATCGGCTATCGGAACACGGCTCGCGTGTCCAAGCGAAGGAGCCATACTGGCCTCCTCGCATGAGCGGCTACTTCATTTGCTAATTAAGCCGCGAACAAATCATCGTTGAGCCACGAAAGCTGACTTGCCGAAGCCGACTCGACGATTTCCACCGTCGCATCGGGCATGGGCAGTGCATCGTCGCCAACATCGCTATCCCGAGCTACGTGTGCCGTCACCGGCGCAGGCTCGGATATGCTCGACAATGCGTCAGCGTCGGTCAGTCGCGCCAGCACGCCAGCGGCGATTGCCTCCGCGTCCCCGGTTTCCAACAACTGCAGCCGGTCAAGCAAGGGCGCCGGATCGACCTCGGCGTGCTCGCACCAACGCTCGAGCTTACGGTCAATCGACGTTTCGAGGCTGATGCCTTGGGCGCGTGACCGGACGACGGGAAGAATGCGAGCTTCGACCTTCAGCTCGGCCGCGTTGCCAAACAGCGCCGCGATCGCGTCGCGGTCCACTGACTGTTTGTGCTCTTCGTCGACCTGCCAACGAATTCGCACGAACTTGTCGGTCGCGTCGAGCGCGATTGCCGTCAGGCGTTCCATGTCGGGCGGTCCGTCAAAGTCGACGCAGATCGTCTGCCGAGAGGGCGTCACGAGCAGATCAGCTTGCGCGCTTCCCACCTCGACATTCCACATGAGGAAGCCCTTGTCGCCTTCCTCGCCGTAGTGGAATCGCCCGATCGAACCGGGATACGCCACAACGCGCCCCGCTCGCTCCCACTGCTGTGCTTTATGGATGTGCCCAAGCATGAACGCATCGCATTCGGCCTCGAACAGACTGCCAAGCGAAAACTCATGATCGAACCCCGCCATCGTTACGCCGTGCTCGGTCGTACAACCGTTGACCGTGCCGTGTGAAACCCCGACAGTCCGGATGCCTGCGGCACGAAGCTGCTGGTTGACGCCCCCTGCTGCGGCGAGATAGTCGCCCAGGACGGCTTCAAGACCCGTCCCGGCTTCCTTAGCACCAACAGCGACCGCCAGCGCCCCCTTATTGACCGTGGGCAGACACGTGAACACGACATCAGCGCCGATTGCCAGAACCTCGCGCAGCTCGTCGTCCGAGAACACCGGGCCGTCCGAGGGGTAGAACCGCCCCTCGTGGAGGCTTACCTGCTGCACGCGTTCCGCAACATAGATCTGATGCGTCGTTGCCATCAGTTCGAAGTTGCGCAGCGTGCCCGGAGGCTCATGGGAAAACGTGCCCTGCAGCATTAGGACCGGCATGCTGCCGCTCAGACCGTTGATGCGGCGTGCGAGGCGGTTCAACGACGGCGCGTGTGCGTCGAGACGATGGTCCGTCGCATCACCGGAGATGACTGCCACGTCGGCATGGGCCAGCACCGCATGGTCGATGCCGAAACCGAAGCATCGGTCCGACTCTTCGATGTTGCCCGGCGCGTAGTGCAGGTCGGAAAAATGTGCGATCTTCAAGGTCGCCTCCTATAAATGAAAAAGGCCACCCGAAGGTAGCCAGTATTTGCCGACGCACCGCTAGGGCGCGCTAAGAGAGGGATTACGTTGACAGCGTGTCGCGGACTTTCATCAGCGCCTTGCCCAGAAGGTTCTGGCCGCGCCACTTCGATTTGTCCGTGATGTCTGGATGGTGCTCACCAAGACCCACGCCCCATATCGTGTCGTAAGGACTTGCTTGGACAAGCTCGGTCGGCGCCGTCGCAAGCAACAGCGTTCGCAGACCCGGATGCTGCGCGAACTTCTCGCGGCATCCGACATAGACGATCGACTCGCGCTTCGCCTTCCACGTATCGAGGTCGAAGCCCCTGACCTTGCGGCCTAGCGCTTTTTGCTCTTTCGGGAGGTGTGTGGCGAGGACAGCTTGTGCAATGTCCTCGTCGCCGAACAGCTTCGCTTTGGAGAACATCATGAACTGTTCCACCGACACAAAATCGACGTCATGGTAAGTAAAGCGGCACGGGTGCCAGTTACTAAAAGCGTCCTCCGCGCCGAAGAACAGCGTGAAGTTGCCGACTCTACGCATTGGAATCTCCTTCGCGTGAACAAGTAGATGGGCCGCCGAGGCGGACGGATTCGATGCGCCGGTACAGCGCGGTCGAAAACATTTGAGCAAGCGGTTCTTGCTGAAATGCTCTCATGCGCGAGCGTGGAAGAAAGGATGCCAGCCCCCATTCGGGGACTGGCTAAGGTTAGACGTAAGCAGCTTGCGCAATCGCGTCCTGAATTTCGACGTCGAGCGAGGAGGGATCGTCGAGCGCGTTCTTGAGACGCGCATTCATCGCATCTACATCAGCGATGCGTTCGATCCAACCGCGACCGTACATCTGGTGCGCGTACTTGCGAAACCCGTTCTGTCGCTCCGGCTGACTTAGGCCCAGACGATGCAGCAGGTCAGACATGCGGTGGCGCTTGTCTTCCAGCGTCTCGTCGTGATCCGGCGCGTCGTCGTTGTGGCCATCGGCGCCGTTGATGCCCGATGATGCGCCATCGCTTATCCGTGCGTCTTCGGCCTGCTGCTCTGGCTGAAGGACCGGATCGCCGATCGACTGTACCGTTCCGTCCGACTCCAACAGCGCCACTGCACGACTGGCAGCATCGAGCGCCGGTTGAGCCTCGTCCGCGCCATCCAGTAGCGCGCCTAGGTCGATGTCGGCATCGAGCACCGTCAACATCTGCTTCTGACGCACGGCCTGGCCGTTGTCGTCAATCCGCGTGATGTCGAACTCTTTCTTCGAGAGCCAGAAGCGTGTGCCGGTGAGCCTGCCGCGCGCCAATGCCACGGTCTGCATCGCCGAGTACGCCTTCTGCAGCACGTAGATGGAGTTGGTCGGCAGTTCGATTAGACCGAGCCCCTTCACGTCGGGAACTGCAAACAAGAAGTTTGCGGTCAGGTTGCACTTGCGGTCCTGATACTGCGGACAGATGTGAGGATCACAGACGCCATCGGGAATGTCGTCGTCTTGCCGGTGAACGACCAGTCGCCCACCGAAGGATCGCCGCGCCCGTTGTGCGCGTGCGTTACGCTCGACCGGCGCGTACGTCTTGCAATATCGCTTGCCGTCGCGGTCGTACTCCGAGAAGTACTGTCGCCCGGTAGGCGTGTAAAGGGCCATCTGATTTGGCACATTGCGCAGCCAGTCGTCGAACGCAAACATGATCGGGAAACGGTAGAGCCGCAACCCTTGCCCGCGATTTTCGCCATACAGCCGCAGGATTTCGTCGGCCGTGTCCGGATTGGAGAAGTCTGAGCGTCTGCAAACGAAGTAGTCGACGTTTCGCGGAATCAGCGCGTTGCGCAGCTTCAGCGAAGTTTCGAGCAGCTTGCCGATGGCTTCGAACGACTCGCCCGCTGCCACCATGTCGTTGTACAGCTTGACGGCTTTTTCGTTGGACTGGTGCGCCCGCGTGAGCACTTTGATGCCGGGTCGAATCTTGCCGATCGTGGGCGGGCGAATAGCTCGTTCTTCAACGAGGCTACGCGGCGCGTGATCGAACATCTGAACAACTGCATTCATGATGGTTTCCTTGCGAGAAAGAAGATGGCGTTTGTCCGCAGTGATTCGGCCTGAGATTGCATCTCTCGGGCTGCCGCACTGCCGCGACGCTCGCTGACATGGGAAATGAAGACGGAGCGCTCTGCGTCGCTGAACATCGCGACTCGAGCTACTTCGCACCGCTCACGCCAAACGGGGGACGTGGTGTCCGCCTGCTCGCGCTCGGTATTGATTTGATGCGTTATGGCCTCGGCGATACGTTGATTGAGGCGGTCGGGCAACAACATAGAACAGCACCTCCGTTGAGAAATGTGTGGCCGCAGGAAGCGACAGGCGAAAAAAAAGCCCGCTCCCGTGAGGGAGCGAGCTTCTTGAAATCGATATAGAGACCTACGCGCCACGTCCCTTCCGGGGACGTGGCGTGCAGGGAGCGGCCGGCATAAGCCGGTGTCGCTCGGTCAGAGAACGTAAAGTCGTTCTCGCGCAGCATGGTCACGCCGAGCAACAGCCCTTTTCGGAATTACTTCCGCCGCAGGAATCACGGATCAGCCAACTTCGATCGTTCTACCCAGATCAGGCTCTGGAGAGAGAACACCCGAAAACCCGGGTTCGAACGATGTACCGGTGCAAATGAATGCAGCACTGGGTACGAGTATCACGGCTGAAATTGGGGAGTGTGTAGCGAGCACACTCAGCACAAGGAAGATTTCCACACCGGTAGCTATCCGGTCGGCGCATGCCAACGCACGAGGCGGGCACGACTTGCAGAAAAAAGATGGACTCCGGGCTTGGAGTCGAGGTCGATGCGTCGGTGACGCGGGGAATGGAGTTGAGTATCCGGGTTAAAGGCGGACGCGTGCGCTCGAAAGCTAACGAAATTCATATAGCTTTCGCCCGCTTGACTCTTGCCTAATCAATGAAAATTCTATGTGAGAGAGAACACAGACATACCGAAAATTCCATGGCTGCAACCGACCTAGAAGCGCCTGACGAAGACCCTAAGCGAACCGCTACGCTCACCAACGAGAGCGCTGCGCAAAGCGGTCTTCGTCCGTTGAACCGACTGACCAACGACAGTCGTCTCGCACGCATCAACGGCGACACGCTGGCAAAAACGGAACTGCCCTACTACTCATTGTTCGCGCGTGAATTCCTCCGAGCCGACTTCAACTTCGCGGCCGCAAAGATGACCGTTGCGCGCGGCGGCAAGCTGATCGCCATTGAATCGGAGTTTCGCACGGCCGAGGCGTTCATGAAGAAGGCGCTCGCATGGGCTAGCAAGTTTCCTGGTCGACGCGCACCGACTCCGCCGGAGATGGTCACGCTTGAAATCAAGCACGCTATGTCCGGCCGCCTCGTGCGGCTCCTCTCGATGTATGACCAGCTTTTCCTGAAGACGATGGAAGCGCTGATGCTGAGAACCATGACGCCTCAAGTGCGCCAATCCGCGCTTGAGGCTGCCGAGGCACGCATCAATCAAATCCCTTTCTTGTGCATGCCGGACAACGACCGCTTTGCGCCTGAGGGTGTGCTACTTCCGGACTCGGATCGAACTCACTGACATTCGACTTGAACGTCCCT
The DNA here is from genome assembly GCF_023631365.1 of Caballeronia sp. INML2. Lineage (NCBI taxonomy): Bacteria > Pseudomonadati > Pseudomonadota > Betaproteobacteria > Burkholderiales > Burkholderiaceae > Caballeronia > Caballeronia sp. INML2. The sequence continues at coordinate 42,004 of NZ_JALQDH010000097.1, forward strand.
GCGTTTCCGCCTGAACTCACGGCGGCGCTGGACTGCTCGCTCTAACAACGACGGGAGGACCCTGCATGGACTTACGCGAAATTCAACGACTGCATGCGCAGTTCGCACCTGACTCGATGACCATCGATCTGCCGCGACAGATTGCTGCTCTTCCGGCACCGGCCAACGTGACGGCAGACGCCAGGACACCGACGCTTAGAGTGCGGCTTCCTAGGACGGTGCCTGTCGCTCGCCGAAGCCTCATCGCAGTGGCTATTGCCGCTGTCGTGGCTATGGCGGGTATGGGACCGGCGTCGTTGTACAAGTCGGTGGGCGCGCCCTCTGCGCATGTCTTGAAGACGGCTAATCAGCAGCAATGGGACCTGAGCGAACGGCCAGTAACGCAAGCACAGGCAGTTGCAGCAGCGACGCGCCCGATCGATGCAGAGCCGCCGCATCCGGTAGCGCTCGCTCCGTTGCTGACTGGAAAGGACATCGCTCCTGGTTCCTCGATCGGTCTGACTGCCGACCAATTCAAGAATTCGTTGGGGACGACGAGCGGCGCCGCAACGAGCGCGGCCGCGCCCAAGCCGACCCCTCTGGTTTCCAACGATGAGCAACGAGCGGCGGCATCACCTATTCATCAAGCGCGTCGCGAGACAGAGCCGGCTAGCCAGGCTTCCACCAAGCCCGCGACCTCAGTGACGCCTGCGCAACCGGCGGCCCCGCCCGCCACTGAAGAACACGCGCAGCAACCGAACGCGGCCCCGACCCGTACGCACAGCTACCGCCACCGCTCTCACTCGCGCGATGAGCCGGTAAGCGACGGCGACACCGCGTCAGCAACAAATAAGAAGTCGGCACCTGCGAACCGCGCCGGCGCGAACGAAGTGCAAATGTTTTAAGGAATCGACACCATGAAAACCGAACTCAATATCACGCTTATCGCGCGCGGTTGCGCAATCACCGGCGACATGGTCGTGGATCACGGCATTTCGTGCTTTGGCCTGCTCGACGGCGGCATCATCTCAACCGAGGGTCTGCTACACATTGGCGAGGGCGGCCTCGTCAAAGGCATGGCACAAGGCGAGCATCTTCGCATCGACGGACGCGTCGATGGCGACGTCCATGCGCGCGGTTCGCTTGAGATCAACGGCCAGGTGTCTGGCGACATCTTCTATTGCGGCACCATCCGCCTCGGCCCGCGTGCGGCGCTTAATGGGACGCTCAAACGCGTTGCGCGTATGCTCACCATCGAAGCCGAGTCGGAGCAGGAGCAAGCGTCGATAGAGACTCAGCGCACAGCAGAAAGGCCCGCTGAGGAGCGCACGGAATCGAACGTAACCGACATTTCGCGGGCGATGGCGTAAGCCGCTCAATGTGTTGTATGACTTGCCGATAAAAGGCCAAGTTAGCCCTGCTTCATCCAACCGTGAAACCCACCGAACCCATCTTCGACTTCCTCACTGTAACGTGGGACGCGGCCGCGCAAGAGGCCGCTTTCGAAGGCCACTGCTTCTGCATGCTCGACACCGGACGACTCGTGAATAGCCACTCGATGCCCGTCGACACGCCTCATTGGAACCGACCGGCTTACCAGTCCGTCGCAAGCTATAAACGCGCTCTGCAACGCAAGCGCTAGTAATCTCGAGTCCGTCTGCACCGCCGCTGTGAACGAATGGCCCGCCTTATAGCAATGCTTGCGTAGGCTTACCTTTCGTAACTCAATGAGAGTCAAGTCGCCTATGGCGGACAGCAAGCGATCGCGATCGCCAAGCGGTGGCAGCCCGACTTCGTTCTGCTCGATATCTGGATGCCGGACACGTCAGGCCTTGGGAGTCGGCCGCGCCCGACAGTGCGGAGTGACCCACAATGACCATGTATGCGGTCTCGGGCTGCGCTCTGAGCAGTCGGGAAACGAACCTCTACGAATAGCGACGTCGGTTCGCCAAAGTTATCCGCACCGGCCCTGGCACGCAGTTACACAATCGTCGAAAAATCCACGTGACGGCGTCGACGACCTCGCGCAACAGTGGCGGAGGGACGCTCTCCGGAGAGCGTCCCACTGCGTGTGCCCATTTCGTTAGTGGCTTGAATCAAAACATAAAAAGGCTTGTTACAAAAGTTGCCGAATATTCACACCCCCCTTAGTCGGCACACTTTTCACAATACGCAATTCTATCGAGGGCCCGCTTTGCGCGCGTCAAGCTCCAGCACGCGTCGTTTGATTGGGCGTAATTCGCCAGCCAGCTTAGCTCTGCAGATGTGGAGTCACCCCGCGATAGCGGGTTGGTGAAGCTGCGCCTCAACGACAAATCGCGATTCGAAATTTTTCGACGTCCCCGAGACCATTAATGATTCGCGAGCACGCGTCATGGCGACATAGAACAGCCGCCGCTCTTCTGGCTCAGTCGACTTGGGGTCTGGGACGATCGTCTCTTCGCTGCGGGCGATCCAGACGTGATCCCATTCCAGCCCTTTGGAGCTGTGCATTGTTGTGAGAATGAGAGCGCCCGGCGTCGGCTCGTTATTGTCTTGGCGCAGAAAGAGCAGCCGTTCGGCGAAACTGCCGGACAGGCGCGACAAAACATCGTTCGTCGCTTGAATCGCGCGGATCGCGGAATCCTTTTTCGCGTATTTCAACATCCACTCCGCGACGCCCGAGAGCGTCAGCGAGTAGAATTTACGATCGCACAGGCTTTGCCATTCGGCGAGCCGCTTCATGAACTCGCGATAGTTCGTCGCCACGTCCTCGGGCAGCCCGAGACCAACCAATTCCGCCCGCCCCTTCTGCGTCAGTTCCGCACCCATATCCGCGTGGAGTGCGCGTAGCTGCTGGGTGGTAAGCCCGAGGTGCGCCAAGACTGCATCGAGGCCGGTGTCTTTGATTCGCTCCACGATTTCGAGCAGATTGCACATCAGCGCGCCCTCCGGGCGGCTCAGGACAGACGCGCCCGATGCCCGGTAGTACTTGATGCCATGCGAGCGGCAGACTGCCTCAAGGGGGTCTAGTATGCGGTTAGTACGCGCCAGGATTGCGCACGACTGCCCTTTCGCCAGCAACGGCCCGAGCACCTCGACCGCCGCGGTTGCCTCCTCATACTCATCTGGATGGCGGGAAGTTTGCACGCTACCGCCCGGGCCCTTCTCAGCGCGCAAAACCTTGGCGATCCGGTCGGCGTTGTTGCGAATCACGCGGTCGGCCGCGCCCAGGATTTCTGCGCGGCACCGGTAGTTGCTGCCCAAGACAACGGGCTTTGCGGCGAGCGACTGGATGAACGACTCCATGCCTCGGTACCCAAGTGCTTCGCGGAACGCATAGATGCTCTGGTCGTCGTCGCCCACGACCGTCACGACCGAGCCCGCATTTGCATGTAGCTCGATCCACCGGTACTGCAGCGGGTCGGTATCCTGAAACTCGTCAACGAGCAGATAGGTGAACGCGTATGGGGCGATGGTGCCCTGCTCCATCCCCTCGACGGCGAGGCGCAGCATGTCCTGAAAGTCGATTTTGCCGTTACGCGCGAGCGCGTCCTGATAGGCGTGATAAAGCTCGCCGTCGGCAGTGTTCGGGTCGCACCGCCCAAAATTGGTTTTGATCTTCTCGATCGTTGGAATGACGTCTTCTGCCTTCCCGTCGCGGCCGAGTTCCTGCATCACGCGAATGAGCAAGCCGAGCCGGTCACCATCGGAGGCGATATCGAGCGCGCGCGCACCGGGGCGTTTTAGTTGTTTGAACGCAAGGGAATGGAAGGTGCCGGCGATCAGGCGCTTCTTCGCCGACTCGCCGGCGGCAGTCAGGATGCGCTCACGCAATTCGAGTGCGGCGTCCTTGGAGAAAGTGACGGCGCCGACCGTCGCGGCGCTGTCTTGTAGCAGCAGGGCCGCTTTCGTGGCGATTGTCTTTGTCTTGCCCGCGCCCGGGCAGGCGATCGCCACGCAATGCTGGCGCAACTGGGCGACTTCCCGTTGCTGGGGATTGAGTTCGTCCAGCATCGCGCCTCCTTAGTTACCGCGGACCGTCGTCATCAGCTTCAGGTGCGTCATGTACCCGCGAATTCCGAGCGGATTGAAGCGCTTGAGGAAGTTGACTGCCTCGTCGTCCACGTCGGACTGGTCGCGGATGCCGTTCCAGACCATGAAATCGAAGTGGTCCATCGCGCTGTCAAACTTCATGATGACGCCCAGCACGCGCATCGAAAAGCGCGAGTACGCCTCAACTTCGATGTCCATCGCGGGCATTGGGATCGTCGGCTCAAACACGAATTCCTTGTTCGCCCGAAGCTCCGCTTCCTTTTGCTGGCGGAAGCCTTCGGCCACGCGCAGTTGCTCGTCAACGTAGCTCTCGATGCCTCCGAGCAGCTTTTCGAGCGCGCTGTTGACCACTTCCTTGTCGTTTTCGCCGAACGTCGAGCGGCCGAAACGCTGCATGTTGATGCTCATGCGGTTGATGTACGGCCACCATTGTTCGAACAACGGCTTCAGGCGGGTGTGGTTTAGACGCACGCGGGCGGTCACGACTGCTGCGCCGGAAAGCTGGCGGTCAAGCAACTGACGACCTATTTCGCGGCGGCGCTTAATGATGGCAATACGCTCGGCGGCAGGCAGGTCGCGGAACAGCTTGCGCGTCTTCGCAACTTCCGCCCGCTTCATATCGGCGTCGTCGGTGGAGATCACGCCTTCCCTCTGAAGACGATCGGCGTCCGCCTCCATCTGCGTCAACTCGCGCTCAAGCTCGCCGTCGTCAGCGCCATCGGTGGTCAGCGACGCCTCGACCGTACCTTGTTCAAGTGCGCTAAGCGCGACCGTCTCTTCACTGCCGGGTTCCACAACCGTGCTCATTCGCCGTTTCTCCTGTCTGGACCGCATCGGTCCCGTTTCATCGTTGGGGATTAGGCAAGCAAAGCGCGTTGCCCATATTTAGCATTGTTGCGGCGGTGGCAGCGTGAAAAAGCTCGAAACGGTGGCTATTTGAAGCGCCTTTCGCCGAATTGTCGGCGCGCTCTAGGCAAGCAGCGGCAAGACGAAGGCGGAAAAAACAAAGGCAACGCTAGCCGGGTAGCGTTGCCTAAGAGAAATAGAGCAATTTTTCTGATGAATTGCTAATGCGCCTGGAGGACCTTTTTCCCTATCTCGACGACTGGAAGGACTCGGCAGCTTTCCACAGGAGACCTCCGAGGAGTGCAGCAACGGCGACCCAGTAGCCCACCAACACAGGCAACGGAACCACCAGCACCGCGAACAGCGTTCCAGTGACAAGCAGCAGTCCATGGCCTGCCAGATGGAAAGACAATGGACTTACAAAGCCCGCAGCCGACGCTTTGATCTTGCGGCGCGCCGCACCGTCGATGAACATGCCGACGGCGAAAAGAAGTGTTCCAACGATCCACATCTTCATCACCATCGCACGGAAGAGCATGCGGTACACCAGTAACCAGAAGTTCTCGGTCCAGGTGTGGGCGAACGATGAGAATCCGCCGTCGTCCAAGCCGCCTACCTTTCCGGATGCATTCAGCGTGCGGTGGAGCAGCCCGCTATCGACAAATGCACGGCGGAACTCTTCGTTGGCGCTGCGCATGGCGCGATCGACCCGGTCCTGTCCCACCGACTCGACGAGAGAATGTGTTTCCGCTTCCGGCACCTCAAAGAGCTTGCGCTCCGGAATCGCCGGCATGACCGCGATGGATAGCACCGGCACGAGCAGAAACCAAACCTTGATATGCGAACCAAACCGGCTAGCCATGCAGCACCTTGACTAGCATGAGGGCGGGCACCGCGACGAGCGCCATCAGTCCGCCCCAAAACAGCGCCGGTCGGAATTCGGCGATCGTCGCCAATGCATAGCACCGGGCGCCCGCGCCGTAAGTGAATTCGTCCGGCACGGCCGCGTTCATGTCGCCGTCGAATGCAGCAGCAGTGTCGCGCGCGCGCTGGGCCGTGCGCGGCTCAACTCCCGACAGCTTCGCTATGATCGTAACGGTGAGCGACATCATATTCCTCGAAGTAACGGCGGAAAGCTTCCCCCTGAAGCACGCGTGCGGCGAGCTGGAACGCCGCGGTGCGCTCAGTGATCTCGTCCGGGCAACGCTCATCGACCATTTCGAACTGGTACTCAGCGTGGCGCGCTTCGAACGCGGGAATCGCCTCGACCATCGGACACCACACCGACACCTTGTCGCCAAACCGAGCGACAAGCCGGCGGGCATACAGCGCTTTCGACGGCTCGAACAAGCCCTGCATGAAGGCGATGTGCTGGTCGCCCGTGCGCTTGGCACGCCGGAAACCCTCTAGCGCCGACTCGATCATCTCCGCAGCCAGCGGCCCCTTGTCTCCGATAAACCGCTCCCCGATGAAGTCGGCCACGCGCGAACACGCGAGCTCCAGCTCCGGTGCGACATTGAAGACCGCAACCAGCCTGTGCGAGAGCTTGTGATCGCGAATGATGTTTTTATATGCAGCGGACATAATCTTGTGTTTAGCCTTCGATGATAGGAATGCGACCCTGATACACGGCACCGCCAGAGATGCGCATGAAGTACTGCAGATTCGGCAAGCTGTGGAGGAGCTTGACGGGAATGAGCGGCACCTTCTCCAACTGGATTGAGCGGGACTGTGAGCCACTGAATTCAAGCGCGTGCGCCTCAGTCGTGGTATTGGTGCTGTTGGACACGTTCACCACGCGGATCGCAGTCTCCCCGACCTTGTCCGAGAACCACTTCGCTGTATCTGAGTCCTCTAGTCTAAGCACCACCTGATTGTTGAGGTTACCCAAAACCTGCAGCATTTTCGCTGCGTTTCCAAGTTTCGCTTCGAGGTCGGCACGCGCCTGGAATGCGACGAACGCCTTGAACCCTGCCCCGCGTCCCTTGTTCAGGATTTGGATAACCTTCTCGTTGATGGCCTCGGCGATCTCGTCGATGATGAGCACGACGTCAGGCTTCTCTGCATAGAAGTTGTAGATGGCGCCGCAGACGGCCGCGACGTCCGACAATGCCATGGACGCGATTGCCTTCTGGACGATGTTGTTCGACAGAGAGTCGAGCCCCATGTACAAGACCGCCTTCTGCTTGATGATCTTGTCGATGTCCCATATCTCGCGCTCGTCCTCGAAGTCGTCCGCCTTTGGCGCGAGCATGAGGCCCGTTTCGCCTGTCGCGAGCATCTGTAGCAGCGGCAACGCGGACGCGATGATCTTCATGTAGTGCTCGCGGTCGTGGGTGTGCGTGGCGATCAACCCATCGATCGTCTCGTGCCCCCGGTCGTGAGCGGCAAAGCGGTCGAGATACAGCTTCACCATCCCGTCAATCAACGAGGCGTCGTTGCGGCGCTGCGCGTCTTTTACCGTCGCGGTTACGGTCAGTTCTTCCCAATCGGTCAGGCCGTTCTCAATAAAGAATCGTCGCAGCCCACGGTCGAGCAAATTGCCAATGCCTGACTGTGCGTATTTGAGAATCGATCGCAAGTTGGGCTTGTCGCCGACATACAGCTCACCTTTCACGGCGCGGTCGATGAAGAGAAACGCGAAGTCACGGAACTGGCCTTCTTCCATCAACTGCGCGATGCGCGACGGGATTTCCGACGGCTGCGACCAGTTTTCGAGCGGGTTCAGGCGGATCGACTCATGCGGCTTCGCCTGATTGAAGTACAGGAACTTGCGCCCGGTGCGCGCGCATTCCTTCTCCACGCGCTTTTTCCACTCGTCATCGTTCTTGGGGTCGACGATGATCAGGACGTCCTTCGGGTTGTGAATCACTTGCGTGGAGATAACTTCGTAGGTGCGGGTCTTTCCCGCGCCAGTCGTGCCCGCCACCAGCGTGTGACCGCCCATCGCCTTATAGTGAAACGGCACCTCAACCTTCTTCTGCTCCATACCGTGGATCCAGGATGATCCCTGCGGCATGCGATCGCGGATGCTGTCGCGCGGACCGAATAGCCGCTCGATGCGCTCCTCCACGGTACGGCCTATCTCGGTTTTTGACAGCCACTTCGGCAGCGACGGAATGTCGGTTACGGGCATCCGGAGGATTTCGTGGGCAATCTGTGTATGCTTCTGCGTCCACTCGTATCCGATGCCCAGGTACATCGAGTCCGCTCTTTTCCGCATCGAGTTCTGCGTGGCAAGAAGCTTTTCGATGCGAATCTTGCTGAGCCATTTCGTTGAAATGGCCATGCGAAAGCTCAGTGCCTTCCATATCTGGAGCGCACGAATCGACAGCAGGGCAACGCCGGCTAGCGCAAACGCCCAGCCGTAGGGCATCCCCGAGACCAAGATGCCAATGATGACGATGGGCCAGACGAGAAACGGTCGAAATTCGTAAATCGGACGGAAGTGATTGACGTAGTTCATGCCGCTGGTCGCTCCACGATGAGACGTCCGGCGCGCTCAACAATGCAGATGTCATTGCCGTGTGCGCGCATCAGGAGGCTGCGCTTCTTGAGTTGTTCGACAAGGGTATCGCTCGTGATGCCGTATCCGCCGACGAGCCGCTTCTTGACGGCGAGCCCCTTCTCTTCCCACGTCACTTCCGCCTTTCCGGTCGCCACGTCACCGGCGAGGGCTTTGAAAAACTCTTTCAGCATTGCAGCGCCGGGGCCGAGGAGTTCCGTCAATTCTTCGTCAGACGGCCCGACCCTGTTTGCATTGGACCTCGCTGAACGCGCTGCGGCAGGGTCGACCGGCGCCGGACGCGATGCAGGCGCGCTCGGGCCGGTCGAGGGCTCAGCCGCAGCCGCACCAGCGGCCTGTGCTTCGCTGCGCTCCAACGCATCGAGCAACGACTGAGAAAACTTCGGCGCGGAGGCGCTCGCCTCCTGCTGCGACGAGGCCGTTGCTCCAACAACGGCAGACTGCGGTTCCGGGGTCGTGGCCGACGCTACTGATGCGGTCGTTGCGGTCGACTGTCCCGGGTTCACGGAGGAATCAACACTAGCCGGGGCGGGCGTCGCGACGAACTGCGGCTCAAGCGCGAGCGCGACGTGCACGGCTGAGGGAACGTCATACTTCACCGGCGCGAACACGGCGCGTTGCGCCTTGCGCTCGAAGTCCACCGCAACGCCCATGGCCTGCCGCACTACCTTGTGGACGAGGGGTTCAAACCCCTGCGGGCTGCGCTCGGGATTTATCGCGTTGAAGAGGTCGTCCAGCACCGCTGTGTCGAACCCGGAGAGCAGCTCGGGCGAGATGACGGTCTGGGCAAACATGGCAGTGCGCATGCGCTCGTTCTTCAGTGGCGTCACACGCCGCTCAACGGCGAACTGACCGGTTCCGATCCACGTGCCGAACGCCCCGTGCGCCGCCGGATTCCACTTCGTACGGTCCGAGAGCCGCAGCATTTCGAAGTGACGAAACGGCTCGTCAAGCAACGAGCATGCGGCGGCCAGAAACACGGCAAAGTTGTATTGCGGCTCGAGACGGCGACGCTTGTCGGACGTGAGATCGGCCGCGAATTTCTGCCCGCCCGCGAGCCGCATGGCATAGAACGTTGATTCGATCGTCGCGCGAAATGCACCGCCCGGCTCGCAGTGCAACTCAGGCGTGAGCGGCATCGCCGAAAACCAGCTCGCACACCGACGCAGTACGGACAGCCACTTGCGCGCGAACTCGGTTTCCGTGCTTTCATTGGCGCACTGTCGAACCAGTTCGATGCGCTTTTGGTGCGTGGCGAAAAGGTCTTCGACCGGGATAGCTTCGTGAGCGTTCGTCATGGAATGAATTTGCTCGCCAACTTCATCGCCCCGGTTCCGGTTGCCGTTGCACCGCCGCCAAAGATCGTCGCGAGCTTCGGGATTTCGAAGGACAGGAGCAGCACGAACACTGCTAGGTCGAACACGTACGCCCCGTTGACTGTCGTCGACCCGCCCACCTGCGTCGCCTTCGCTACCGCTTCCGTGATTGACGCCCCTACAAGCTTGATCAGAACTGAGACCACGACCGTGTACATGCCCGCACTAATCATCCAGTCGAGCCACTTCTTGAAATAGTTTCGTGTGTACGAAGAGAAGCCGAGCGCGATCGCAATCGGGCCGAGCACGATACCGATGGCGGCCTGAATTTGGCCTATCGCCGTGTAGTAGACGAAGATGATGGAGGCGAGAACCATGAGCATTCCCGCGATGGCCAGTACGATCATATCGGTGAACAGCGCAGGAATGTCCCAGAGCTTTACCGTCTTTAGCTTGGCGGTCAGTGCGTCGATGATGGTCCCTGCAAGTGAGGCCATTTGCGAACCAACCGAGCCATTGTCCGAGGTGGCGATGTGTGCCGCCAACTGCTCGAACCATGTCCAGAAGCCAGCGGCTGATGTGGTGTAACCGAGATACAAGGCGACGAAAATGCCCAAAATCGCCACTTCCTCGAAAAGATCGACCCACGCTGCGATCGGATGGTGGGTCCCGGCGAACCGGACTCCTACCAAGACCAACGAGATGACGCCCAGGCCCCACGCAAATTTGTTCGCCTCGCTCATCACATTCGAACTGGCATCCACCGCGGTGCTGACGACGTTGCCGAGCAAGACGTGGATCTGCTGTGCCGCGCTGGTCGCCCCTTTGGCGAAATCACCTTTCTGACTGGCCAGTATTGCCGCAGAGCTTGTCGCCGCCGAAGCGGGCACGTCGACCGCTGCTTGCGCCATCGCCCGGTTAGAGGTGATGGCGACGCAGCCCACCGCCGCGGCTAAGATTAGCAGCGTCCTAATGAAAGAAATGACGGAACACCGCATCATTGCCCAAGCACCTTCGACGAGCCAATCTGTGCGTCAAAGGCAGCACGCTCTCGATCCTGTTGCGCCTTGATTGCCGCCTGACTCGCGTTGTTCGCCTTCTGATCCGCGACTGTCGCCGAGTCTTTGACAGCGTCGTTGCGTTGCTTGGCCGCCATCATCGTCAGAAGGTCGCTGTTCTGACTGGAGATGATGTCCAGCATGTGCGTGGTCAACTGAGCGGTAGCCTGCATTGTCGGCGACATATTCAGTTGGTCCTGAATCTCCTGCCGACGCTTGGCGAGCGTGCTGACGTGCGAGATGACGTCGTTGCCCTGCTGGAAAAGCTGCTTCGCCGTCTTGTCGTTGTTGTGCAGTAGCGTGTTTTGGTCCGTGAACCACTGGTCAGCCGTTTTGCCCGATTGCGTAATCAGCGCCTGCACCTTGCTTGCGTACTCGGCGTTGTTCTGCAGGCCTCCGTACAAATCCTTCAAGGCGTCGGTGTACTTGCTCAGGCTCGAAATATCGCTCGTGATGCTTTTGAACTGTGCCAGCATCGCCGACGGATCGAGGTTGGTCGCCTGCTTGAGCTGGTTGAGCATCATCTGGTACTGATACACCAGGTTCGAATCCTGATAAACCTCACCCTTCACGGCGGCCGCGGCGGTCATCGTGTTCTGAATGAAGTTGGACGCATCGAACACCGGCATGTTCGCGTTGGCGTGTTGCACAAACCCGAGCGTGAGCACGCCGGTGGCTGCGATGCGGCGGAGCATTTTTTTCATCATGGCGGTACCTTGCTGATAGAACGTTAAGCGTTGACGAGTACGTCTCGCACGTACTCCTCCTGCCACTGTGGGCTGCCGGACTTGACGTGCTTGTCGAGAAGCGCTTGCGCACGGCCGTCCGAGCGGAGGTAGGCGAGCGCTTCTTTCGGGAACTGGGCCTGCAGCATCCGGCTTTGTTTAGCCGTCACCCACAGGTAGTCGCGATTGGGCACCGCATCCGAGATCATCTTGATCTGATGCGGCGTGAGGCCGAATACATCGCGGTACAAGCCTTGGTTATTGATGGCGTCGCTGTTGGGCAGGTAAATGAGGTTGGGGATGTTCTCTTTCAAAATCTCAAAGTTCGGCACGCGCGCAAGCTGCCCGAGCGACTGCGTCGCCATCACCAGCGCGGCGTTGAGCTTTCGAATGGTCACCGCCCAAATTTCGAGGCGCGCGTAGAACTTCGGGTAGGTAAAGAAGAAGCCCGCCTCTTCAATTTCGATCACGGTGTAGCGCTTGCCGTCGAGGATCTGGGCGATCCGGTAGAACGCGTAGTCCATAAACAACGCGGCGGCCACCGGGAAGTTTTGGAACAAGTCGCCCATCTCGATCGACAGATCGTCGGAGATCGCGAAGCCGTCTTCGGCGTGATCGAAGAACTTGCCGTTCTTGTTGCCTTCAGTCCAAACCTGCAGTCGCTCGCGAAGATCCGCGGGCAGCAACGTGATCAAGCTCGACAGACGCCACTTCTCAGCCGGAAAGCCGAGCGCCAGCGTCTTGATCCGATCGTAGATTTCGGTCTGCTGCTGCGGCGTGCAGGTGTAGTCCTCGCCCTCGATGGCAAGCTGCACCCAGTCCGCGACATATGACCAGTGCTTTTCCTCGCCGATCAGCGAAAGCGGATTGACCGAGGTCGCGGCCTCAAATCTGCCGGTTGCATCGATGAATCGACCGCCGCCGAGCAGGGTCGGGATACGGGTCGATCGGTCCTTGTCGAAGCGGATGCGGCGCGCGCCGTGACGGCCCGTCTGCGTCATCAGATAGTTGAGAAACACAGACTTACCCGCGCCGATTGGACCGACGACGAGCGTATGGGCCTTGCCGCCCGGATGATGCAAGTCAAAATACTGGAGCGTGCGATGGCGGGTCGGCAGGCAGGTGAGCGGGCCGGTTTTCGTGCCGGACTGCTGCGTCAGCCATTCGTTGACCTTCGAACCCTCGCCCACACTGCAAAGTGGGGCGATGTCGGACACCGCGGGCGTCTCAACGAACTGCAGACGCCTTTGCTGGTCCCACCGGCCCGGCAGCGTTGCGCTCCACGAGGCGAAGAGGTTCGTCTTTTCGAGGATTACACCGAAGCCAGCATTGCCGATGACGCCGACCACCTGACGCGTTGCGTCCTCGCACTCCTCAGGAGTGCTCCCATAGACGACCACCGAAATGTTCGCGAAGCCGTACTGCTGGCCTTCGGCGTCGAGCTTCGCCAGCGCGTCGCCCGCTTCCTTCGCGAGAATCTCACGGCCTTCGTCGTTCTTTTGCTCTTCCTTCGTTGCCCACTGCTTGAGGATGGCGACGGGATTGAAGGCCGCGACCTTATAGAACCCTCGAATCTTCTTAATGTAGGCGCTTGCACGTGATGTGTCGAGGAATCGGAACATCACACAGACGTCCAGTTCCGCGTCCACCTGTGAGAGAACGTCGAGCGCCGCCTCCTGAAAGCCCATCCACTCCTTGATGCCGATGATGCGGGCGTACACCTTGCCGTGCGCCGATTCAAACATCAGCTCGGTCGCGCCGATTGTGACTTCGGTCTCGGTCAAATGCGTGTCCAGCATCGTGACCGGATAGCGCACGCGGCGCTTGGGTGTCGACGGATTCGCTCGCTGATGCAAGAACGACAGGACGTTCTGAAGCTGCAGCCGCTTCATCTTCAGGCGCGTAACACCGCCGACGAATCCGTCGATCACCGACTCGAACCGCTTGATCTCGTTTTGGATCTTGGTCAGGTCAAACGCGAAGGCACTGCGCGCGAGAATCGTGTCTTTCACCGCTTCGAACATCGCCACAGCCAGATTCTTGCCGCCGACCGTCATGTGATAGCCGATCTTGTCGAAGATCCGCGAAATGCCGGTCTCAGGCGTGAACGCCAGCGCGAGCGAGTGAGAGTTCTTAAAGTACTTGCCGCTGCCGATGATCGCTTGATTTATCGCGTCGACGCGCGCATCGGCTTCCGACGCGAACGTGCCGTCGATGCCTCCGCGCACGCGCCGGTGCGACATGCGCCACCACGCGGTGATGCGGTGATCGAAGTTGCGGCATGCGTGGTCGAGATTGTCGCGGGCGGCCGTGATGTCGCCGGGGTTGGGCGAGTCAGCGTCGATGCCTTCAAACTCGAACACGGTCAGCAGCGACCCGTCCTTGTTGAGCACCAGTTCGGGCGTAACCATCGTCGCCCAAGGCGCGATTTCCTGCACCGCGCGCTTGGTGAACATCATTTTCAGCATGGAAGGTCCTGATCAAACCCATACGGGCGCTTGAAGCGCGCGCTAAAACGGCTGCTCGGCCCCGGCTCATAGACGTCTGGGTAGCGGTTGTACACCAGCATCACGATTCGCCACCACGGGTCAGTCGAGCTTTTCCAGCGCAAGAACACATGCACCACGACGCCGACAAGGAGAAATCCCGGGGTCCAGCTCGTGTAGGTGAGCAGCGCCGTCATCGTCCCGTTGAAGATGGCGAGCCCCCGGTCTGCCCCGCCCATCTGGCGCGGCAATGAGAGGCCTCGACTAACCTTGTGCTGGCGCATATCAGCAGGCGTTGGCCATGTGGAAGTGGCTCTGCATGATCGGCACCGCGACCGACGCGATACCGAGGCCGACGAGCACCACCGAGAACGTCTTGGCGATATTGCTTTCCGAGTTCGCCACCGCGACGCCGCCGAGCGTGATCAGCACGATGCCGATGCCGTACAGGTACGGGCCGCTGATCAGGTTGCTGATCGTGCAGATGATGTCCGTCAGGCCCGTCAGGTTCGAAAAATCACCCGCGGCCATAGCGGCCACCGACACGACGCTCAGCAGCGCGCCGACCAGCATGGACTTGCCCGGACGCAGACGTTTTGCCACCGTCGCGGCTCTGTTGAGTACCTTCTTGCCCTTCATTTGATGCTCCCGTTAAAAAACGCGTTGTAGGTCGTAATCGTTGTTTTTGAATCCCCGGATTTCGAGGATTTCGGAGACATGCCGCATCTCGCCGGTGCGCTTGAAATGCACGACGTAGTTGAAGCAGTCAGCGATGTTTTTGCGCATGTCTTCCAGCTCCCACCGCGATCCGGTCGGGATGCCAAGCATGGCGAGCGATTCGAGGCGGCTGAGTGCGGTGCGTCCGTTGTTCGCGTGAATGGACGCGAGGCCGCCATCGTGGCCGGTGTTGAGCGCCTGTAGTAGGTCGTACGCTTCGCCTCCGCGCACCTCACCAACGATGATGCGGTCGGGCCGAAAGCGCAGGCATAGCGCGACGAGCAGTTGCGTCGTCACGTTCGTGTCGGCGTTAGAGAGCAGCCGCACGCGGTTGGGCACGTGCAGCTTCAGTTCCATCGTGTCCTCGATAGAGATCACCCGCTGGTCGGACGGGATCTGTTCGATCAGCGCGTTGAGGAACGTGGTCTTACCTGCTGACGTGCCGCCGGCGACGAGGACGTTTTTGCGTGATTGGACGAGCGCGACGAGCGCGCGCATGAGCGCCTCGTCTTCAATGCCTTCCTCGAAATGGATTGCTTCGGCGAATTCCGGCCGAGCATTAGCGGCCGAGAACGCGCCCATGCTCACGTAGTCCGAGAGCGTCAGCTTCGACTCGCGGTGCTTCCGGATGCTCAGCGCATGGCCGTCAATCGAGGTCGGGCTCATCACCGCCGCGATACGCAAGTTTTGGTGGCCCGCGTTGATGATGCCTTTGTCGCTTCCCGCTTTCGCTGACTTCTCGACGGAAGAGGCGAGCGAGTGGATCGCGCCTTCGAGCTGTTCAGGGCGCAGGTCGATGTTCTCGCGTGTCATCACGCCACGACGCTCCACCCAGACGTTGCGATAGTCGTTAATCATGATTTCCGCGAGGTCGGGCGAGTCCAGCAGCTCGCGCAGCGGCGAAAGCGCATGGAAGAACATGCGCACGGCTTCCGCTTCGAGGGGGCGCAGCTTCAGGAGTTGGTTGTCGGCAGACTCAGACATGCGATGCTTTGTGGGCTATCTAACATGTCGGCTATTGTTGGCGTTCGCAAACGCGCGCAGGCATCGAAAGAGGCGTCAAATTGAGCATCTTTCTTGGCCACTGCGGCAATATCCTCGGGACTGCAACCGAAAAGGCCGACCGATTCATTCGCTGAGGTCGGCGACCAACGCTCTCCGGAGAGCGTCCCACTGCGCTCAGTCATTTCCTTAAGTTGCTGAAATCACAAGGGAAAGTGCTTGTTACAAAAGTTGCCGGATATTCACACCCCCCTTAGTCGCCACACTTTTTATATTATGAAACGCAGCGGCTTACTGACTGGCGCTACCAGACCGGCTTGCTATATTGATCGTTTCCGCCCTCTCCAGAGTCGTCTCCGATGCGCGTCGGAAAACCAGTCAAGCCTCTGCCCCACCCCATCTGTGACTACTGCGGCACGCCCGCGACGCTCGTGCACGCCGGTGACGACGCCTATCCCTACCGGGACGACCACGGTCCGCTGTGGCTTTGCGCGGCCTGCCAGGCGTGGGTCGGCGTTTTTCCGCGCAGCACCCGCCACGTACCGCTCGGCCGTCTCGCCGACGCCCGCCTGCGCGACCTCAAGGCGAAGCTCCATGCGGCGCTCGAACCGTTGGTTGCCGCGAAGGTCCGGCGCGATGGCTGCAATGTGTTTGAGGCGCGCGCCAAAGCAATGAAGTGGCTAGCCGGCGAGATCGGGGCGGATGCGGAGAAGTGCTCGATTCATGCGCTCGACGCGGATCAATGCGAGCGCGCGATCGCTGTTGTTGAGCAATTCCAGCGCGCTCGCACCGCTAGCCCTTCAGAACCAGCGTGGGAAGATCGTTAACACGGGCAGTCAATCAAACGTTTGCTATGTCTCGCACCCTTCCCTTCCAGCGCTCTTCTCAGGCAGTCCGCGCGCGCCTTAACAAAGCGCAATTGCTCCCGATCCCGCGTGCCGTCGCCGATGACCTCGCGCTTCGTGCGCACCTGTCGTTGGAAGCCATCCGCGGCGCGTGCGACCACATAGCCCCCGCGCAGCACATCACCGAAGTCGTGTTGCTCGGCAAGTTCCTCAGTGAGGCGGGCCACGGCGAGTTTTCGCACGAATCGCTGCTGGCAGCCGACCGGGCGATGGCCGAGGTGTTCGAAGGCGGCCGGCAGACCGGAACGTGGGCGGTATCGTCGGAGTCAGCCTTCGCGCTG
Organism: Caballeronia sp. INML2; assembly: GCF_023631365.1. Taxonomy (NCBI): domain Bacteria; kingdom Pseudomonadati; phylum Pseudomonadota; class Betaproteobacteria; order Burkholderiales; family Burkholderiaceae; genus Caballeronia; species Caballeronia sp. INML2. Next base: position 58,880 of record NZ_JALQDH010000097.1, read on the forward strand.
CTGGCTGCGATCGTCAGCATGTACGACCGGCAACTGCATAGCGCGACGCTCGGCGCGCTGACCACGGCGAGCGACCGTTTGGAACGGTTCAAGGGCGGCGAGGCATACCAGCCGCTGCAACAACGGCGCGCTTAAGCCTGCACCAGTCGAAAAAAAAGCCCGGCAAAATCGCCGGGCTTCGTCTTTCAGGGGAATGCCCGGCCGAAGCCGGGGACTAGCAGATCACCTCCATCGTTTCGCCAAACGGCGCTTTCCGAGCCCGTGCCAAAGGCGTGGTTGACGCCCACAGCACTGGGTAGTGCGGCGCGACCGTCGGGAAGCGCCCCACCATGTCTGTCAGATAGACCAGAAAGGCGGGGTTCATGCCGTCTTCCGCGACCCGGTTGAACGGATCGACGAACGCCGTCCCGCCACCACCACGCACAGGCTTGATCTCTGGCGAGTCGCCTCGCTCGAAGATCTGTACCTGCGTGACGCGCGTGTCGCAGTCCATCACGACCAAGCGCGCGGGCTTCAACGAGTGGAAAACCGCGAGGATCTCCGCGTCGAACTGCGCCTGCGTCTCGTCGAACACGGAACCGCTGGAGTCACGCACGAATACCGCATCGCCGATCGCCGGTGTGTGCAACGACGGCAGATAGAAGCCGAGATGCAGATACCGGCGATTCGGCGCCGCGAAGCTGTAGTCCGACGGCGACGACTGCTGCGCAAAGCGATGCAGCACCGCCCGCCAGTCCACAACGGGCCGCACCGCTTCTACCGCCATCGCCTGCAGATCACCGGGGAGCTTGCCGCGCATCGCGGCCGCTTTCGCGGCTTGCGTGACGGCAACCTTCCACTCCGCTTCCTTTACCGGTTTATCCGGCCCCTTGTAGGGCCGCACTTCACCGAATGAGCCGGGATGCGAAGGCTGATCGCCGGGCGATTGCGCTGGCGCGGTGCCGTTCTGGCCACCGGACTTCGGAGCCTGCTTGCCGTTCGGCTGCTGCTGATCCTGCGGACTCGGCTGCGGCTGCTGGTTCTGCGTCTGCTGTTGCTGTGGCGACTGCTTCTGCTGCTGTTGCTGCTTCTGCTTCGCCGCCTGCGTCAGCAAACCATAGATTTCCTCGGCCGACTTGCCCGAATAGCGCGGATCGACGAGCGCCCCCTTCGGCAGCACCATGCCTGACGACAACACGATCGGATTGATCGCGTAGTCACAGGCATCGTTCCATCGGTCGGGATCGCGCGCGCCCTGGCGCCAGCAATGGCCATTGGCCACGTGCAGCACTTCGTGGGCGATGACACCCCGGACTTCGAGGTCGCTGAGCGTTTCCATATACGTTGGGTTGTAGCCCAACGTCTCGCCGTCGACCCAAAACGTCTTGGTCGACGGATCCTCTCGGACGTTCAATCGGAGCGCGAGCGCCCCGAAGAACGGCTGCGAAAGGACAAGCTCGGTCCGCTGCCGGGCAATGCGCGGATGGACCGCGCTACTACCCAACACCACATCGTTTCGGTCCATGATGCCCCCTTACGCGACGAGGCGCAGTTGGCTGGCGTGCGCCGATTCGACTTCCATCGGCTCCGGCTGCATGCCCATGAACGCGGCCATCAGCCCTTCAATCTCCTGCGCCTTGCTGGCCACCTGAGAACGAAGCACGCGCGAGTCCTTCAATTCCGCTCCCGTGTGCACGGCCAGATGCGTCTTGGCCTGCTCGAGGATGTGCGTGAGCTGGGGGTCGTTCGCGAAGTTCAGCTTGGGCAGCAGGGCGCACAGTTCGCGCACGTTGTTGGCGACGTCCAGTCGGACGTTGCCGGTCGTGTACAGCCGGTTAGCCATCTGCGAGACGGCTTCGTACAGACGCCGCACCAAGTCCTCGTTCGCGGTCGCAATCGAGGCGAGAACGTGCTGGTCCAACTCGCTCTTGAGCGTGTTGAGCACGTTCGCCGGAAGCTCGACCCCGAACTGGCTGGCGTCGGGAAACGGCAGAACCGCCATCTTCACGCCGAACTTCGTGGACAGCTCAGCGAGGGTCGGATAGTCCGCCTCGTTGAAAAGCCCATTCAGTTCTTCTCGAGCCGCCTCCTTCAGGTTCAGGTAGTCGGTCAGGAACACGGAGACCGCCAAGTCGAACTCGTCTTTCAGCGAGCGCATCTTTTCGGCGAAATCCATGTAGACCATCGTCGGCAGCAGCCGCACGCCCAACTGGTCGTACTTCAGCGTGTGGTCGTAGAAGCACGAGCGGATGCGGCCGGCGAGCGTCACGACTTCCGCGAAGCTCGGCGCGTGCTCGGGCAAAAGGCGTTTGTTGAATCTGCCAATGCCCTTCGCGTGGTGCTTGCTTTCGACTTCCTGCGTCACCTTGCCGTCGAAACGACGAGCAACCCAGGTGGAAATCGTGACGGAGCAGAGCATGACCTTCGATTGGATGGAAGTGATGTCCATGAGAAAACCTCGTAGAAATGGAATGGATGAAGCAAAGAAAAAGGCCCTGTGCGTCCGAAGACACGACAGGGCCAACAGGGGTGATGCGTGAAAAACGCAGAGTGCTTGGTTACTCGCCGCGGATGATCTTGCCGATCTCCCCGCCTTGCGCGCCAATGAAGGCATACGAGTTCTGGATCTGCGGCGAGCGCTGGACAGCGTCTCGTACCAGCAGCGCCGCGAACTCGCGGTGCCCTTCACCAATCAGACGCTCGGTGTAGCGCACGACGCGATCGAAGTTGTTTTCGTTCGCGCGTGCCGCAAGCGCGGCCGCGATCGCGTACAACGCCGAAGGCGTCGTCGGGATCATGGCCGTGTCGGGCGCGAGAAGAATCGCGTCCGGATTCGGCAGCTCGCGGAAGATCTGGAGGAACGCGACCAGTTCCGTCGCGGCACCCTCTCCCACCGAACCGGCATAGGAGATGTGCTCCAGGTGCTTGGGGACCACATCCATGGTTTTCGCCACGAACCCCCAGCTACGTGGGCTCGGTGCGTTCTCGATATCGCGCGACGTCTTCTGCACGGACAGCAAGTCCGGACGGAAGCGCAGGAACGCGATGAGCGCGGGCGGAATGTTTTCGCGCACGGCCCACTGCGTCCAGTCGTCGATGGTCGGTTCGAGCTCGACCACCGTCGCGAAACGCGAGATCACCGGATCGAGAATCCCGGAGACACCGGCGTTGTCGGTGCGGCGGTTGGTGGCCGCGAGGAACGTGACCTGCGGTGGCAGGACGTGCTCACCGACGCGCCGCGCGAGCAGCAGCTGCATCTTCGCGGCTTGCACGGCGGGCGACGCCTGCCCCAGATCGTCCAGAAACCAGATTAGCGGGCGTCTGGCCGTCATAGCGCGTTCCAGATCCCCGAAGGGCAGGAATTTCGCGGTCGTGCCATCGGGCGAAGGAAACGGCAACCCTTTCGAGTCGGTCGGATCCTCTACGACCGGGTGGCTGATGAGCAATTCGTGATCAGTGGCGTGCGCGGTCTGTTCAACGATGTCGCTCTTGCCGATGCCAGGGCGGCCAGTGATGAGCACCGGCAGACGCTTCGGCACGTACAGCGAGAGGAGTTCGGTGAGTTGAGCGGGCGTGACTTTCATGATGGCTTCCAGAAAGAAGCCCCATAAAGACTACGCCCGTTGGGACGTGGTCCCTTAGGGGCAAAATATAAAAAAGCCGGCTCGTAGCCGGCTGGGTCGATGCGTCAGTGACGCGGGTGATAGATGCAGTGTAGGGTTCTGGCAATGTGCCAATCCATGGAAAGGTCACTATTTCATGGCGCCTTAAGCTTCGGCGCTGGCACGATCGACGAAAAAAAACCCGGCGAAGCCGGGTTTGTCGAAATTGAATTAGCTCGCGCGCTGTTCGAGCGCCACGCGCGCGTAGACGAGCGTACCGTCGTTTGCACGAAGCGATACCTGCAACTGCCGCACAGGATCTGCGAGCGCGTAGCGCACGCTCGTCCCCTGCCGCAGGCTGACGATCTGCGAGAAGCCGTCGGCGATCGTGCGATCTACCCACTCCGCACCGGTCAGCACCGCGCCGTCTTCCGCACGAACGCGCGACATCTCAGCCGCTTCGCGAGCGCGAGCGACCTCGCGGGCGACGCGCCTCGCCTCACGTTGGGAAACCGACAACGCCTCCCACTCTGCTTGCTGCGCGGCGTCCATACCTGCCAGTTGAAAAATGCCCCGGCGCCGAGCCGCGGCGCGAACGCCGATGAGCTTGATCCCGAACACCTCGCGCACCGCTTGCTTGCTCGCGCGGTTGGCGTCGTCTGGCCGGTCCAGGATGCTGAGGAGATAGGACATGTCGGCCGTCTGCACTGCCTTCGCAAACTCGTTGGCGAAAGTGTGCATGTGCCTGCCGTGATCGAGAATCGCCAGTTGCGAGTCCAGTTGGAAGCGGCGGGCGCTGATGCTGCCCGACTTCCGCGCCTTCTCGAGTTCCGCTAGCCGGTTGTCACGCGCGCTGTCGGCGAGCGTGCGCCGAAGTACTTCCGCGAACTGACAGGTCGGCAGGCCGATATCGACCGGCTTCAGGTACGCCGCAGGCAAAGGATGCGCTTCGAGAATGCCCT
>NZ_JALQDH010000098.1:0-614 GCF_023631365.1 Caballeronia sp. INML2
GAACTGACAGGTCGGCAGGCCGATATCGACCGGCTTCAGGTACGCCGCAGGCAAAGGATGCGCTTCGAGAATGCCCTTCGCGTACAGCAGGTCGTCGACTTCGACCGTCGTTGGCGAGTTCGGCACGAGACCCATCAGCATCGCGAGCAGCGCGGCATTGTCAGAGGTGATCGCCTGCTTCGAATGGCGCATCACCGTTGCGAGCGGCACGAGCTTCGCAAGCGGCAACGCACCACGCAACTCGGGCACCGCGAGAAGCGGCTTGGCCCATTGCAAGTCGGAATCGAACTTCGACAACGAAGCGTAGTCATCGATGACCGCTTGCGGAACGGGCTTGCCCGCCGCGAGCGCGTAGGCGACATGAACCTCGTGCCGACCATTGCTCTGCCGGTCGTCCAGGGCCGGACCCGCGTAGCGGAATCCGAACCGGCGTTGCGACTCATCTTGCAACAGCTCGAACAGGTCCAGCCCGCGGCGGCCGCTCTTAGCTGCCTCTTCGTTGGCTTGCGCAAGCTGATCCGAGGAGAACAAATACAGCGGCTCCCGTGCCAGATCAAAAGCCAGATAGAGCAGTTGCCAGTGCTCGCGCCGGATTTGCCACGCTTCGAGCGCGG
>NZ_JALQDH010000099.1:0-421 GCF_023631365.1 Caballeronia sp. INML2
CGGCTCCCGTGCCAGATCAAAAGCCAGATAGAGCAGTTGCCAGTGCTCGCGCCGGATTTGCCACGCTTCGAGCGCGGCGAACGACGGTCTGAAGTAGGCCGCGTCGATCTCGTCGATCAGCGACAGGAAGAGGCTCGTCGCCGTCCCGGGCCGGCGAACGGTCAGTGTGCCGTTATAGTGAGTAACGGACACCGGGTGGCTGAAGAACGTGAGCGCGATCTCTGCCGCGTCGACTGCTCGGACGCTCGTATCGTCGCGCAGGAAACGGAGCACTTCGAGCATCGTACGGAAGGAATGGGCGTAGCCCGAGAAGGAAAGCTGATACATGGTCGATTGCCTCTGAAAAATTGCGGGCAATCGCTCCCTGTCGGGTCGATGCCCGGCAAGGGTTAATGCGCCGAATGAGCGCTGGACGAAGTTG
>NZ_JALQDH010000100.1:0-3921 GCF_023631365.1 Caballeronia sp. INML2
AAATTGCGGGCAATCGCTCCCTGTCGGGTCGATGCCCGGCAAGGGTTAATGCGCCGAATGAGCGCTGGACGAAGTTGAAAAGCTATTAGGCCGCGTCGATTAGACGGGCGATAAGACGGGCGAGCGACCACGCATGGTCAGTCGAAAATACCTTCGCGCGGAGCAACGGCATGATCGCGTAGGTGCGGTCGAGCGAGTCGCTAAGCTGAGGTCGGCTGATGAAGTCCACATGAACGATCCAGCCTTCCGAGTTGCCGATGCACACAGACACGGAAATCCGGTCGTGTGACGACGGCTCGGGCCACGGTCTGCTGTGGCGCGCTCCGTACATGGCTTCGTTAGCGTCGTCCTGCAGGTTCGCGTGACAAAGCCACTCGGGTTCCAGCTCCGTTCCGCGCACGAAGCGGCATAGGTCCTGGAAGACCTGATCGACCGTTTTGCCGTCGGTGTCGAGCCGCGCGACTGACTTAACATCGACTACGCGATCGGCGGCAACACCTGGCGGCAGCACATCCGCATTCGCTTGAGACATAACCAACTCCTGAAAATGAAAAGCGCGCCGGAAGGCGCGCCAGAAACGGGAAACGCTAAAAAAAAACCGCACCTCGGAAGGTGCGGTTTCGTCTTTGGACTCAGCTTGCGCAGTGTCGAATCACTTGCCCCAATCGCGTTCGCGATCGGCTTTGCGGCCGTTGTTGGAGGTCCACATGAAAAAAGCTGCAATGGACACGCCAAGCACTAAGGTAAAGATTGATGCACCCATTTCACCCTCCTTTCATTGCGTGATAACCCGCGTACCACAATACTACTCCAAGTGACGCAAGAATCGATGCGCCCACGACCGACGACAGATCCCAGGACGACGCCGAGTGGACGTAGCCCACGGTGCCGCCGATGGACGCAGCCGAAAGCGTGTGAAGGTATCGGCCATTCTGCTGGCGTTGATCCTTCGACGGCGTGGCGATCGCATGGAGGATTTGGCGGATGCCCGGGGGCGGGTCCGTAGGAAGAGAAACCACATATCCGCCGTTGACGACGGGCGTAACGGGCAAGACGTGGCCTCTGTATTCCAGGCTAAAGGCCGGAGAACACTCGGACTCGTCCATCTTGCTCAACAGCCCGAGCAATCGGGGAGCCAAGTGAACCTGCCCTGTTGCAGGATCAAGCGTCGCTCGGTCCACGATGGTAGTGCCCGAGCTGTACTCGATCTTTACTTTCGCCAGTTTCATCGACGACCTCCGCACTTCAGCTCGATGCCGCCAGCCAAACGCAGGCCGTCCAGCATCGCTCGATAGCCTGCGGGCGTCTCGAGTTGCGTCAAGGCGACGTGGTTTTCGCCACCGCCCGTCAGGTCGGAGCGGCCGCGCCGGGTTCTGAAGCTCAGCGCGACACCCGAACCACCTCGACGCTCGAGCACGTCGACAAACAACGTCTCGGTACGCAACGACACCCGTACGGCAGCGTTGCCGCGACGCGTATCGGTGACGATCTCGTGCGCATGCGCCGGAAGACGCAAGTCCTGGGCGACGCGTCGCAGAACGCGCGCCGCATGACGTTGCAGAGCCGCTTTCGCGCCGGCATTGGCACTACTGCGGTCCGCATAAAACACTCGGGGAAATTTCATGATTGCCTCAGTGCAGACGAGGCAGGTCCCTTGCGGGAAGCCTGCCCCGCAAGGGTTGGCGCGGTTTTCACCGCGCTATCAAGATTGTCGGTCCCGCTAGCGACCGGGCTTTAATGAGTGATCCGGTAGCCGGACCCATTCGAGACGAGAAACACCTGCTGACCAGGAGCGAACTGCTGATCGTCGACCTGCGTGACGACCACCGTCTGACCGTTGGCGCGACGAAGGAAGACTTCGACACCGCTGTGGCGCGACATAGCGGCGCTTACGCGCTGAGCCACCAACCCGGAGACGGAGCCGGAAAGCGCGCCGGCGATATAGCGGCCGCTGCCGTTGCCGATGACTTGCGAGCCCAGGAAGGCACCTGCCGCTGCGCTGACGATCGATGCAATGCCCGACGAGCCAGAATTGCTCTCGATGGTGATCGGACGCACGCGCAGGATGGTTGCCTGCTCGAACTGGCCGATGCGTTGAACGTCGTAGCGCTGGTACGTATTGGGCGAACCGAAATCCGCAGTGGCGCATGCGGAAAGCAGGCTGGCGAGGATGAAGCTGGAGATGAGCTTGAACATGGTTGCCTCAACGAAATCGGGCAACCGAACCCGTCAGGGTGGTTGCCCTGATGGGAAGGAATCGGAAGAAAAGAAACGAAGAAACGGCGTCCAGTGCTATGCAACTGGACGCGTCATTCAAGAAGACCTACGAGGCGGCATGGCTGAGGTGATGCAGTCTGACACGACCGCTTTGCACCAGATGCCGTTCGGCTTGATGGTTGAGCGAATAGTCCCAATCCACCATTGCCGTGCCGTCGCTCCACACCGAATGAATGCGTCCGGTGTAAAGCTGCGGCGGGCTGGCCTCGACGTCTTGACCGACCACACACTGATTCGCCATGAAACCGTTCTTGCTGGAAACTTTGACGACAGGCGCGAGATTGCGAGACATAGACAACTCCAAAAAAATAATGGGAGCTGTCTCCCGGAGGGATAGGCTCCCAACGGGACGAAAAAAGGCGACCAACTAGGGTCGCCAGAAGATCGCCGTCATAGACGGCTGGAGAGAAGATGGTCCTCCAGCACGCTGGAGGGGTAGGTCGATGCGCAAAAGCGCGGGGAATGGAGCCAGTCTACGGAGTCGGCCGCGTGGTCGGCATTGGAAAGCTCAAGGATTTGCTATGCCTTTCGCTCAAAGTGACGAGACGACCGGGGCGCTGAGCACCGCACCTCGTATTAATGACGTTAAGCCGGCGGCACGCAGCGAGGATGAAAAAAAAGCGCCTGCTCCATTTCTGAAGCGGCGCTTGAAAGTCCGTCGCAAATCCGAGGGCCGTCGACGAACCTGAGAGAGAGGCCATTCTAGCGATCGACATCAAAGCCCATGCCTTGAAAAGGTCGCTAAAAACGTCTCGATTCAAGATAAACCAGCGTTTCCAACGACGGAAAAAGCGAAGGCGGATGCGCACGCGCAGGAGCTACCCGACGAAGCGCGAGGTGCTAGTGCGGGGTCATGACGCTGGTGGCTCCCCTCATTAGGGCGAAGAAAAGGCCACCCAGGGATGCGCCCTGGATGGCCTCAGTTTTTTCTTGTTTTGTATTGTCTGGTCTCTCAGCACCCTTATTAGCGGGTAAGGTCAATATAGACTGACAAATAAAAACCGACTGTTGGATAAGTCACGTTTCTGCCTCGTGCGGACTTTTACTTGCGCATCAAAAAGTAGCAACTAAGCTATTACTGCGTGTCCTCTTGGCTGTGGGCGTGCGCTGTTGTAGATCACATCCATTAGCCCGCTGTCGCTCGCCGCGACGCGGGCTTTCTTTCGGTCGCTCCTCTGAAAGCCCCGCGCAGCTTGACTTTGCGCTGTAGCTGCGAAGATGAATCATCTACCCCGATTCTTCTTCGACCATGCTACAAACCATCGATCTGTCCTCGCTGCGCACTGCCCGCCCGTCCTTCCATCCCGCGCGTGCGCGCGATGTCGCGCTCGCTCCGGAGGTGTCTGCGCTGCTCGCCAGCGATGCGGTTGTCGCTATTGGAGTGAGTGGCGGCAAGGACAGCGTTGCATGCGCGCTCGCCGTCGCTCGCCATCTCGATGCCATCGGCCACAACGGCCCGCGCATCCTCGTGCATTCCGATCTCGGCCGCGTCGAATGGAAGGACAGCGGTCCTGCGTGCGAGCGTCTCGCCGCGCATCTCGGTTGGGAGCTTTTGACCGTGCGGCGGCAAGCCGGCGACATGCTGGCCAGATGGGAAAAGCGATGGTCGAACAACGTCGAGCGGTATCGCGATCTGTCCTGCGT
>NZ_JALQDH010000101.1:0-16492 GCF_023631365.1 Caballeronia sp. INML2
CAAGCCGGCGACATGCTGGCCAGATGGGAAAAGCGATGGTCGAACAACGTCGAGCGGTATCGCGATCTGTCCTGCGTCCGCCTGATCCTGCCGTGGAGCACACCGTCGATGCGCTTCTGCACGTCAGAATTGAAAGGATCACTAATTAATTCGGCCTTGAACAAGCGCTTTCCAACGCACAACATCGTCAGTATCACCGGCGTTCGCCGTCAGGAAAGCAGTGCTCGCAGCAAGATGGCTGTCGCAGCCCCGCTCGCCCCCCTGTCGACCAAGGGGCGCACCGGTGTGACGTGGAATGCCATCATCGAATGGACCGCCGACGAGGTCTTCACCGAGATCGCTGCGGCCGGACTGGCGCTGCACGAGGCATACACGGTGTACGGTGCGTCGCGCGTATCGTGCGCCTACTGCATCATGAGTTCGCTCGACGACCTGCGCGCCGCGGCAAGCTGCACCGACAACCACGACGTCTACCGGGAAATGGTGCGACTGGAAGCTCAATCGACGTTCGCCTTCCAAGGGCAACGGTGGTTGGCCGACGTCGCGCCGCACCTACTGTCGCCTGAACTGGCGGCCGACGTCGCGCGTGCGAAGGCAGCGGCCATCGAGCGCCAAGCCATCGAGGCCGAGATTCCCGCGCACCTGCTTTTCTCGTCCGGGTGGCCGACCGCGCGCCCGACGCCCGACGAAGCGCAGTTGCTCGCGAGCGTGCGCCGCCGCGTCGCCCGGACAGTCGGCATCGAGGTCGGCTACACCAGCGCGGCCGACGTTATGCGCCGGTACGACGAACTGCTGGCACAGCGGCAAGGCGCGCCTTCGTCTGCCGACGCAAATGCCACCGAACCCGCAGCCGCGTCAATCCCGGCGCAAGCGAGCTTCGCCTTCTAGCGGGCGAAAAAAAACCACGCACCGAAAACTCGGGGCGTGGCGTTGATCAAAACAGCACTAGGCGAGACACAGCGAGAGCTGAACGTCCGCTGCAAAAAACGCGGGATCTGGCGCGGCGCCTTCACGCGCCACTTCCCACTGGAGTTGCGCATCGCTGAAGGAATCGAGGCCGTACAGCAGCCGGTCCGTGTCTTCGCGATTGAGCAAGTCGCCGAACGCAAAGCTGAAGACAGCCGGCGCACATGCGTCCTGAGCCACAACGCCGAGCATTCTCGCAAGCTCGTCTGCGCGGCGAACCTTCCAACCCTCAGTGCCTTCGGGCGAACGTGTCACGGTGATGCGCGTCGCCGACGGCACCTGCGGGGCATTGTTCACCGCGTCGCGGAACGCTGGAATCGCCTTTTTGGCGAATCCCGGCGTTTCCATTTCCACCGGATAAGCGACTTCAGTGATGAAGGAGCCGACCGCGCTGTATTGCCAGCCAGCGTGACGCCACGGCGCGGCGCCAATTGCAACCAACACATTGTGCTGGTCGATGGAATGACACCGCACCTCGGGCATCCGCTCCATCGCCGTCTTCGTTGTGGGCGGCACCGGCACTTCGATGTGTGCGGTCCCACAGTCGTACTCCTTGAGCACTCGCCAAACGCTGAGCGGCCCGCTGTTCCCATAGATGGAGAGCAGCAGGTCGATGTCCGCGTGCAGCGAAACGCTCAAGCTGCCGCCAACCAACTCATCGATGCGAGACTCGAAGCCCGCCCGGATGAGCGACAGCCGGACATCGTCCAGCTGCGACTCAGGCACCGCCGAGTAGCACGAGGCGCCGACCGTCAGATCGATTGCCCGATCCCGAAGCAGCGAGGGCTTGGCGAGTTCACTTCTCCAACTCGCAATGTAGTTCTCGGGCCGGATTGATCCATTGCGGCTTCGGAGCATCCCGCCCTCACAACTGGTCGCGTGCGAGAAGACGCGGCGCATGACCTGCGCATAATTGCCCAGCGCCACGGCCGACCACTTGTCGTTATGCGGATAGACGTTCGACTCATAGCCACGCTCGAAGAGCGCGTAGATCCACTCGCCGTCTGCCTTCTGCATTACGCCTGCGCGCTTGCCCGTCAAAATCGAAGAACCCATGCTTTGCTCCATTGGTACGCGGAGCAGCCCCGACGGGCTGCGTACCCGCTGGGATGTGAAATAGGAATGCCGACCCCTTGCGGAGGTCGGCAGTGATGAAACAGCGACTACCTAGGCAGCGAACTTCCCCTTTCGGCCCTTCCTCGCTTGCTTCACAGGCGGCTTCGGGACTTCGTACCCAAAACGCGCCCACGCAGCCGGATCCAACGGAATCGGATTTGTGCGCCCCTTTGCGAGGTTCACAAACACGCCCGAGAACGGCACAGCGCCGGTTCGAAACATGGTCCAGAGCATGTTGAACGCTTGGACCGCGATGGCCTGATTGATGACCAGCGACTGCTTGCGCAGCGCCTCGGCCATCGAACAGGACGGGGTCTCGTCTTTCGCATCGAGCTTTGCGTCGACGAGTTCCGGAAACAACTCGCCCACATGCGGCAGCCGTTCAGGATGTTTCAGCGCGTGGCTCTTGCTACAGACCTGACCGATGACAACTTGGCCGCGATCCGTGTCGTTGCCGCAGTCGAGGTAGTACGCCCCCGTGTCCTGGGCGGCGCCAACAATCGCGGCCCGAGCGGCACGCGTGTCTACGCAGCCGATCACGAGATCGACGTTGTAGAGCGGCTCGCCCGGACCGAATCGCCGGGTTTCCGCCCGCCAGTTCGTGCCCATCAGTGCGTTTAGCCGATTGACGATAAGCGAGGCTTTGTACTCGCCCACGTCGTTCGGATAGAAGCCCTGCCGGCCGACGTTGGTCGGGCTGACGGTGTCGTCATCAAAGACGGTGCAGTCGATGCCGCCCGGGTGGCCCAGTTCCAGCATCGCGTGGTGCAGCCGCGCCAAGCTCGGGAGCACCGCACTTCCGGTGCCGCCCGCGCCTACTACGACCACATTCCAGCTCCGCTCGAGCATCCGCGAAGGAAGTTGATGTCGGATGGACCCGTTCATGCAACCTCCTGCGCGCGAGCCGCCGCGTACCAACTGCTCGGCACGCGCTCGACGTTCTCGAAGATGCCTTTGGCGCAAAGCCGCATCGCCATACTCGGCACTGACGACGCGCAATTCCCGACGACGAAGGCGAACTTCGTCTCATGTCGGTCATCTTCGTTGTCTGTCGGCGAGAAATACGCGGGATGCGCGCCATGAGAATGGCAGTCGATCACCCGCAGTTCGCTTGGCAGAAGATCCGGCCGCTCGTACTTCAGCGACCCGGTCCCCTGCGACAGCACCTTCACAGGCGCGAGGCGAAACTGCTTCGTCTCGACGTTCCAGACGATCCACGCACCGGTTTCCAGCGGATGCGCGGCGCGCGCCATCGCGACGAACTCGCCGATCAGCTCGGGCGGCACCGCACCACAACGCAACTCGGTCGATTCGGCCACTTTCCCGTAGGGGATCGCAGTCGGGACCGTGTAGTGCGCAATGCGGCGAACAACCGAGAGCCACGGCAGATCGATTTCCAAAAAGACACCGTTCTCGCCGATCAGCAGTCGCTCACCGGCCGCCTGCATTGGCGCGACCGGCTCACGCCGGGGCACCATGACGGTCGGAAACGAGCGCTGAAGCGCGGCATCTGCAGGATTCAAAGCGCCAGCATTCATCATCGAACTCCTTGTTTGCCGCCGATCAACTCAGCGAGGGTAAGGTCCATAGGGACGAGCGCGTCTTTCGGGAATTGCTCGCCGTACTTGCCGTCGAGCATTTCCTTCCAGAAGGCGAATTCACCATTGGGATGCGAAACGCGTTTGTTCCCGTGGTTCGGGTGCGTGAAGGCCGATTCAAAGAATCCGCCCTCCCATCCGCCGATCGACTCGATATCGATCCGCTTAGGAACGTGCGCCGAGCCGATGCAGATCCGCCCCCAGTCCCAGGTGTTAAAGTAAGGCGGTTCATGCAGCTTCGATTCAGGCGTTGGCCGGCTGTCTTCCTGCAGCGCGAACACGGAAAACCCGCTCGAAGCTGCACGGAACACCAACCCTGGGTGCGGGACGACCGCACTTCGCCGCCCGATCTCCTGACAATCGAAGAAGACTCTTCGCATCGCCGGTCTGCACCACCACATCACCGCCTCTTGCGACACCGCGAGCACCGTCTCAGGCAGAAATTCCGCCTTCGGTGCCGCGTTCTGAGCCAGCTCACGCAGGCAATCAACAAGCGCCATGCGGTCGATCGGCCTTCCGGCACCAATCGTCGCCCGGCCGCTTTTGCCCTGCATCACCGGATGAACGGTGCCGTAGACGGCGCTGCGGTCCTGACGGCCGTACAGCAAGATGGCGCTGATCGCCGCGAGTTCGTCGACGCGGTCGGAGCCAATATCAAGCCCTTTCATACAAAACTCCTCGTTATGCCGCGAGACCCGCGATGACGCGGTCCAGTTGGCCAAGAATGGATAAGCCCTGCGACCAGTTCGCGTACTGCTTGCGAATGGCGTCAGGCGTAGAGGCAATCGGCGTGAAGCCAAGGTAAGTCGTGCCGTCGCCGGCGCTGGCGAGGTACTCGTAGTGCGAATCGAGTACATCGCCGACGCGGCTGTCGTTTTGCACGGTGAGCGTGGCGGCTGCATAAGCGCAGCGGGGCCGATACTCGCAACCGAAGAGGTCGCGATTGCCCACCCGCTGCAGCATCAGCGAGAGCTTTTCAAGCTCCGCGCAGATGCGACGCGTGCGCCCGGAGGTAAAGCGCTGAAGCCGCCTAAGGGCCGCGACGCCAAGCGCCCGTTGAGGCAGATAGCGTCGGCTCTTTGCGTTCCAGCGGTAGACGTCCATGTCGTCCGGACAAAGCTGCGGACGTACAACGGAAGGGAGGTAATGCTCGATCTCCGCTTCGTCGTCGCCGAACCGGTCCGTCAGCATCTCGCGCGCTTGCTCATCGGTTGCGTTCGAGTCGCCATCCCAGAACCAGGAAGCGAATTCCCCGAGGAACTCGTCCGGCGTCCGAACCCACATCGTGCGTCCGGCTGCACGATTGACCAGCACCATCGCTGTAGACACCAACCGCGGATGAACATTGCGAAGCTCGGCGGCACGTCTGCCGATCTCGAAGATGCTCTCCTCCGTTATCTCGATGCCGAGATAAACGGGCGAGGTCGGATTGAACTCGCTGCTGTCCTCCTGATACTGGACAACATCTTGCACCGCCTGCACGTCGCACAGCACGAAGTCAAAGCCAAGGCAGTCCAGACGCGGCGTATGACGCTTGGCCCATGCAAAGAAACCGTGGGCAAGCGCGTCACCCGCGCCTTTGAACTCCGGTACGTCGCGCGGCCTCAACACGCCCGAGTTGAACTGGGCCGCGATGAGGCTGGCGACATCCTTTTCGGCGTTCCAACGCATCACTGCGCGCGTTTTGACGTCCGAGCCGATGGCCGGGAGGCTTAAAAAATCATTGGGAGTTCGACGTCGGGCAGCGGGAGCGCGTCGCGGTTGCCAAGGCTCTCCCGAGACAGCGACTTCTGCACCAGACGGGCGAGGATCGAAGAGCATTGCTCGATCTCCTTGTCATGAAAAAAAACCGCCCTTCCGGGCGGTTGCTGATGAGAAAGGGCCAAGTCCGGGTCGGACAAGGCTTTAAGGAGGTCGCGCTTACGCATGGACGCGGCAGGCCAAGACTGCACCCTTGGCACCGGCCGCGCGCACGAACGTGAAGCGCATCACATCGCCTTCCGTCGTCGGCCCGTCGATCGCCGCGGTCGTCAGCTCCGGATACTGCGCGGAGTAGAGATCGCGGACATCGTCGGGCGAGAAGGTCGGCCCCGGATCGGGGAACGTCACGCCGTTGTAGACGAACTCGCGCGTGAGCTTCGCAACTTGGATAGCCATGTCTGCTCCTTAGTCGAAAAGCGATGCGAGGTTCGTCCCGGTGCTAGCCGGTTCCGCCGATGCCTCTGCTGCGGACGATGCCGAAGACGCAGTCGGGGCGGTGCTCTGCCCTTCAGCGTCGTCACCTGCGTCGTCATCATCGTTGTCCGCGTCGGTGCTCGATCTGCCGGGCGCCGGCAATGCCGACTTGCTGCCGCCCTTAGCCAGCGTCTTGGTCGCCTTGGAGACTTGCGTCGTCTTGGCGGCTTCGAGGATGGCGGTGGTCGCAGCAACCTGCTCGGCGAGCGACGCGTGCGCGCCCGTATAGGCCGCGAGCGCGTCGACGAAGCCCGCGTCGAGTTCGGCCGCCACCGCGGTGAGCGCGAGCGGCTGAAGCATGGCGGCGTCTTTTGCCGTGCCTTGCGGCATGACACAGACAACCATTTCGTCGCCCTTCATCTGCAAGGACAGCGTGAGCTTCGTGCAGTGACGCAGAAGCGGTTCAATAGCTGCAAACATGGAAAACTCCTGAAAAAGAAAAAAGACCGCCATCCAAGGGATGGGCGGTCTATAAAGGATGGAAACTACGATCGATGCACGGGCGTGCCGTGCGTTCAGAACATGAGCACCTTCGGGATCTTGCCCGTGTAGTCGAAACCCTCGACGGCCAGAAGCGCATCGATGACTTCGGACTTGGACTTGCCGAAGACCTTCTTGAAGTTGTCGCCAAGCGCGGCACGAATGCCAAGCTCGTCGGCGACCACCATCATTTCCGACTTCGTGATCAGTTCCAGAAACTCCTTGCAGAGCTTCCAGTGTTTCGCGATTTCGAGGCGATGGTGCTTGCACAGACGCGTGAGGTGCTGAACGTCGAGGCCCTGAATCGCAGCGACCGTCACGCCGGTTACGGCATGAGCGATTTGCGCATCGTCGGCAGCGGTCGATGCCGCAGCCGCTTTCGAGACGTCGCCAGCCGGGATCTGCTCTTGCGTGAGCTTTTCCCAGATGCCAGACAGCGTCTTCTGATCGACGCAGCGCATCTGGTCGGACAGTGCGATCGCAACGAGGTATCGCTGGGCGAGCGCGGGATCGGCTCCTACCTCGCGGCGCAGGGCTTTTCGCCACAACGCCACGCGATACGCTTTGATCCGGTCCGACTCGGCCACCACCGTCGCCGGCGGATTGCTTGTCGTCGATGCCGCGGACGAACCGGCCGCGCCCTTCGCTGCTGCGGGCGACGCTTTCGCGCCCGCTTTGGCTGTTTCGGGCTTCGGCTGCGTCGCCGCTTTCACCGCTTGCAATTGCGCTGCCACCTTCTTCATGTTGCAGACGGTGTCAAAGCACTGGCCGCGATAGACCTTGCCGATCGAGTCAGGCAGGCCGCTCACCGCCGCGCCGTAGTTCTGGCACGCGTGACACGCCTTCGCCTGCTCTTCGCCAACGCCCTTCGGGCCGTCGACGGCGAGCTGCACGCGCGTGTGGTTGTCGCCAGCACGCACGATGCGCACGACCGGATATTCGTCGCGCAGGCCGGTGGCCGTCGCTTCGAGCATCTTTTCGGTCTTCTCGTTGTAGCAGGTGCGGTTGGTGCAGTTCCCCGTACCGATGGACTCGCCGAACATCTCGCCCTGGGTGGACGAGTTGTGCGGGCATCCGGCGCAATCGGCCTTGTCGAAGATCGCGGCCGCCAACGAACAGGCAACCTGTTCGATGGTTTTCTTGACCTCAGCGACCGCCTTGCCTTCCTTGACGATCACCGGCAGCAACTTGTCCTGCGTCTCTTTGGGGAGCGCAGCAAGCAGCTCGGCGTGACCGAGCAGGATCTGTCGCGTGCTGAGCGCATCAAGCACGGGAGTGCTGCAGTTCATCAGCGCAAGACGCTTATCCAGCGTTGCACGCGACCAGCCGAAGATACGCGCGACTTCGTCGCGATCGCCTTTGCACAGCCCGACTTGCTCGGCTGCCGCAATGGCTTCTTCGGCGGGCGACATGTCGGCTCGCTGGATGTTTTCGATGATGGCGAGCTGCTTCGCTTCGACTTCATCGATGTCGCGAACGACGACAGGGATTTCATAGTCTTCGCCGTGCGCCGCGAGTGCCGCCTTGTATCTGCGGCCACCAGCGACGAGGCCGAAGCCGCCGTCAGCGAGCGTGCGCACGATGACAGGCTGGATGACGCCCTTTTCGCGCACAGACGCGGTCAGCTCTTCCATCTCCGCCGCATCGAAGTACTTGCGGGGATTGACGCTGACCTGAATTTGCTTGAGGGCGAGAGTAGGTTGCTGTTGCATGGCAGGGCTCCTGAGAGGGAACCTGCCCCCTTTGGGAGTGGTTCCCAAAGGGTTGAACAACGTGGGCTGACAAAAGTCAGCGCGGGGTCGATGCGTCTATGACGCGGGTGATGGAGTAAAGATAGCCGTTTAAATTGCGGGCACGTGACGCAAAAGCTCACGAATTCATGCCGTCTTTCACAACCACGCAGGTCGAGGTTCTTTCTCGTCGGCATCTAACGGCTTCCCCCGTGTCCACGCAAGGCGATGGACTGCGACGAGGTCCGCAGCTAGCCGCTCGGAGTCGGCCGCCGACAGCGCGAGGCCCAGCGAACGGACATCGTCGACGCCAACCGCGACTTTGACGAACAAGGTCACGTCCCGATAACCCGGCGCATCTAGCTTGTTTTCATACTGACAGGAATGCACCACATCGTTGTCGGGCAGCGGCGTGTGCGTTGGCTCGTCAGCCAGCCCCCATCGTCTGATCATCGCCAGCCAGCGCGTTTCGCCATTGGGAAAGTAGCGATGCACTTCCGTCGCGTGCCGCCTGTCCAGCCGCAGCACCTGTAGGCAATGCTCCAGCAAATCGTCATCGAGTCGGCGAAAGTCAGGGAGGCTGAAGGGGAAGTCGTCGCCGTTGTAGAGACCTGCCAGGAACTGGGCAGCCACGCGCGCCTGTCGAGAGTTGCCCTCCGCTACGTCGAGGAGATGCGCAAGCGAATCCAGGCTCGCATCGCGATCCTGCGCGCGTATTTCGGCCGCCCGCTGCGCGGGGGTCGTTCCGCCCGCCGCTCTCGCGAAGAAGTCGTCAACGGTCTCTTGGAGTGCTTCGGCTAGATGCGTCGGGACGGTGAAGGCGATGGATCGGCTGCTGGGTCTTGGCGGATAACTCATTGCATTGTGGTGGCATGACGGACGCTCGAATTTGCGTCTGTCCGCATGATGCCATGAGCGAAAAAATGCGCCGGCAGAACGCCGGCGCCCAAGGCCAGTCGGCGCATAACCGGGGGACGCCAAACCGCGAACGGAGCGTATTAACACGACGTGTCGGCGACGGGTGAGCAGATGCGCAGGGCAGAGAAGCTGTTAAAGATTTGCATCGCGCACGAGACCCGTTTACGTGAAGCCGCGAAGCCCTTCCCGGCAGAAGCAGCTGATGCTTAACGCGCGGTGAGTCGGTTAAAGGCGTTAGGTAAGCATCACGCCCGCCATCGTGATGCGCCTGCCGCCGGGATACGAGAAATCTCCAATGGCGGAAGCCGGCCGAGTTTCCACGCCAAAAGAGATCAGATTGACGGGGTACGGGCGATCAAGAGTGAGAGTCTTCCACTTCCTGGAGGTGCGCGAGTAGCCGCCGGCCGACGCAGACCCGCCGCCCGGGGTGCGCCACTCGGAAAGCGGAACATGGATGATCGAAGCGCTGAATGTGCCGCGCCAGAACATCCTCGTAGACGGCTCGAAGAACCATAGTTCCTTGAAGTGGAACCCGTGCAGCCAGCGTTCGAAGGGCTTCGGTGTGTAGCGCTCAATAACGTAGCCGGTTAAGGTCTTCGTCGTTTTGCTTCCCAACTTGGCAATGTCGATCAAGCTGATCCAAGTGACGGCCGCGCCAGCGGCGAAGTAGCCCTTGGTCCGCGCGCTGATCTCTGCCGGCGTGATTGGCTGATGCTGGATTTCGAAGATGTGCGCACGCCCGCGCTTCCCCAGGACGTGCACATCTGCGCGCTGCTTCCCTACCGGGAATTCGACATCCACTTCGTAGCCGTGCCATTTGAACAAGTCCATCAGCAGGTTCTTGCCGGCCAAGTGGCCTTGCGTTTCGCCCACGGCCCACGAACAGGTCACCGGAGCCTTGTGCGCGAAGTGATGCACGACTCTCGTTCCTTTTCGCAAGATCACCGCTTCGCCGCATCCGGGGCAGCGAAAATCGGGACCTTTTTCCGCCGAAGCCGCGTGGATCCGCGCGGTTCCATTGAGCGCAACGAGCATAGTCTTTAAGACGTCAGTGGGTTGAGGTGTCTAACGTGGCAGGTCCCGCTAGGCGCCGCGCGGGAGCAACGGCGCACAAGACGTCTGTCGGCTCCCTCAAAAGTGCTCTCGATGATGCGTGGGATCGGCGTTCGCGAAGCGACATTGCAGTGACGCACCGCGTATTCAGGCGGCGCGTCGACGAGTAGGCGCGCCCTGAGTTATGTGTAGTCCCGCTGAGCAGTTGCTTGGCTCCCGTCGGCCTGGTTCACTGCAATAGACCACGGAAAGCGGTGTTGGTCACCAACTCGTGGATCACGTCCTGGACGGCCGCGGGGAACTGGGCCGCGACACGATGGCAGGCTTCCCTCCCTTCGAACCCGGTTTCGAAGGCGGACTTATGCTGAACCGCCAACGATTTCCCGTTGGAAGAGCTGACGAGCAACCTTATGTTCCAATACCCGTTGGTGAGCCCGACCATCGAAGACGATTCCAACGCTTCGATTCTTCCCGAGAGGGTGACGTTCGGAGCGGTATCGGCATAGGCATCTGCTACCTTCAACTCGTCGGCAAGCGCTTTCTGTACGTATCCCTCGAACGACAGACCGTCTGGCGGAGCGAGAGCCTGGCCCCGACAACCGGGATCGATATTGCCGGTGGCCACGAATGGCCCCACTGCGACGTCTCTGGCGAGGCTTTTTTGAATCGCCGCGCGATTGTCCGCGGAGATCGCATAGCGGGCGACAGGTTGCGGAGACGCACACGCGGACAACAGCGTTGCGGACGTCAGAACGACGAGCGTTTTCCTCATTTCTTGGTCTCTGTGGTTAGCGACGCGCTCCGCGTCGCGATGATCTTCGCATGCTGCAGCCCCGACCCGAAGATCGGCAGGCCTCTTGGCTCAATGACGATTTGTTCGCCGACGAGGACCACATATCTTGCCGCAACATTACGTTGGCGCGAGGGACGTGTCGCCGCGGGGGCCTTGTTCAAACATGCTTATCATAATGACAATGTTTGATGGCGCACAGTCTCTGCACTCCCTTCCGGCAATAACCTTCCAGCGCTCGGGGAAGCAAGGCGCGCAGACCAAAAGATAGGAAGTGACCTACAAAAAGAAGGGCGGCACTTACCGGCTCGGCAGCAAAGGTAGCGCGCAACAACAACACTGCGCACTTTTGTCGACGGGCCGAAAGTAGAAGGCACCGAGGCCAGCGCCCCAACAAGAGAGAGCTCCGAAACCGGCATTCGTTCCGGCTTTCTCTTTGTCTTGCGCGCTGCGGATCCCTTGAACGCGCTCGCGGCTCTCTCCGGCAACCGGCGAGGGGCGAAGGGCCCTTTGGCAAGTGGTCGCAGCCGTCCCCGACAAAGACGTGCTGCGAGCTACGACAAGAGGAGCTATGGATGCACGCCGCGCCCGCGTTTCAACGACCGCTTCACGCTACAGAAAAGCTTAAACTGCGGGCGTGCTGCCTTGGAGCAGTCTGACCAGACGACGGAACTCCTCGTCATTGCTGTCGCTCTTCCAGCGGTTGACGAAACGGCAAACCACCTGCAGATTACCGGCTTCGTAATGGCCGTCGCTATCGATCCGGTCCAGCGAACAGATCATCTCCGGATCATCCGCTTCATTCGGGTACTGCAATGGAAGTCCAGTGATTGCGCATGCTTCTTCCTGCGCTAGGATCAGTTCCTTGACGTAGTCTGCGAAGATCGAATCGTTGCCGAATTTGACGTCTTTATTTTTCATCGTGCGCGTCACTTCTTGCCCGTTCGAGTTAGCACTCGTATGCGTGGCCATGTACACCATCGTCAGCGCTGCGAGACCGACAACGTCTTCTACCGACGGCAATCCTTTTCCGGACTTCTCGACTGCCTTCTTCCAAATGGTTCGCGAATGCCAGGACGATAGATCGTCGCCGTCGATAAGCGCGCGCGCGTAGGCCACGTTCTCTGGTTTAAGGCGCACCGTGGTTCCCCGGTTCCATAGAAAGTTTTGGGCGACGGGATGTACCGCGCTCCATAATAGGCGCGCGCCTTTTCGGTTCTTGTTTGACCAAGGTTCGACTGGCTTACGCATTACATAAACCATTGTTCCCCCTTGGCCGGGAGCGCGCGATTCTTCAAGCGTTGTCGACGGAGAGTCTGGCTTCGAAATCGTCCACCAAAGTTCGTCTTTCTCGCGGTGCAGCCAAATGTCACCATTAGACCGGCTGAAAATATCAGGGAGGTTGTACCAGCGGGCGGCCGCATTCTTTGTGAGAGGTTCGCCTGTCACCGATTTCTTGGTCGCAACCGCTAGTGACACGTAGCCATCTCGATCTTCATTTACGCGGAGAGGCCACAGATCCACATCCTCAATCATGGCTATTGTTGCCCCGTCTCGGCATTCCGGCCAAAGATAATTTTTCGGTCCAAAGTTTGCAAGGCGGATGTCCATTGGTAGAGTGTCCTGATCGTAAGCGACTTTTGCCGCGCCATTAGCAAGTATAGATAAAACCCGCAGGCCTAAAGCCCTACGCTGTGGTCGAAAAGGACAGAACCAAATTGCTCGCGCTCACAAGGGGAGCTGGCTGCCAATCGACATCACGGGGTCATCGACACCTATCGCGATCTTGCGCGCGCGGCACGCCGACGCCAGTCACGATGATATCCGTGCCGACTGACCGATGTACCTCAAAACCTGACTGCCGGACTGCGATCCGCTGACCGGCCGAGTTGGGTCGCATACAGCCCTTCTCCGAGAACCCAGTTACGACCTCTCGGGCGACGACAACTCAATCGCCGAAGGCCAAAAAAAACCCGGCTCGAAAGCCGGGTTGTGACTAAATGATCGAGACGAGCGCCACCTAAGGGCGTCGCTACGTCTTATGCCGCGCCAGTCGCGGGCAACATAGGTCGAGACAACAAAGTCGTGACTGCCCCCGCCAACGTCCACTCGCCGAACTGCTGCTCGTGGCTTTCATGGACGAGACGGTCGAGGCACAGCACCTCGACGCCATCGACTTGTACCTTGCCGAGAACGTGCGCCAGCACCGCGCGATTGGAGCCTTCACGTTTAACCGTGACGACGCCCTCCCCGACCACCACAAACACGTTCGAGTCTTTCGGCATTTACGCTGCCTCCTTCAAAAGTTTGCGCATGTCACCGGACGTTTCCGCCGACAGCAATGCGAGGTCATCGACGAAACGATCCAGCAAAGAATCCATGTGCAAAAAAGTCTCATCGTCCAGTTCCGGTGTCGCCCAGTCCAGCCCCGCCTGCGTCGCATCACGTTTGTGCGCGACCATTTGGTCCTGATACTCGTCGATGCTTCCTGGTAGGTGGAAATAGACGACTTTCAACACGCCCTTCCGGTTCCACCGCAGCGCGCGCCGCATCGCTTGATACTCAATGCGCCACGTCCACGAGCGGTCATAGAAGAGGATGTAGTCGGCGTTCGGCAGGTTGTAGCCGGCGCGGCCAGACGCCTTGGTGGCCATCAGCCCGGTTGCCAGTCCGCCCAAGAAGCGCTTGTCCTTATCGGCCACGCGACGCTTGATCGGGATCTCGCCATGAAACGGGACTGTCTGCACACCATGCGCATCCAGCTCGCGCGCCAGAAGATCGAGCACGCCGGGGTTCTCGGCAAACACGATTGCTTGCTTGCCTTCCGCCGCGATCGCACGCATCCGCGCCACAATCGCGCGCTGCTTGCTCGTGAGCCCGCCGACGTACTCCACGCCCTCCATCCCGAACTGCGGGTAGTTGGCAGAGAAGTGAACAGCACGGATACGAGCGAGGATCGTCACCAGGTTGCACGCCTTCTTGTCGTCGCGCGATGAGCGATACCAATCGGCGAACTCGTCGGCAGCACGCAGGTACGCGGCCAGATGGCCGCGATCCCAGTCGACTGTCTCCACCTCGAACTGCGGCGGCTCGATCTGGATGTAGCGCGACACCTCAGGCTCGGCGACCAGCCGACGCTTGATATGCGGCGCGAGCATCGCCCGGTACAGGTGCAGGTTGCCGATCTTTGGTACCTCGCGCTTCGCCCCGTCCTGCAGGCTCTCCGCGAACTGCCACGTCACCCACTCCAGCACCACGAAGTCATTCCTAAATCGATCGACGCCGCGCATCGCGTACTCCACCGAATTGATCCAGTTCTGCTCGAGATAACCCACGCGATAGCCATAAGGTTGAGCCGCCGTTCCGTCACCACCCGAAAACGCTATCAGACCGAACGCATCTCTCGGGTAATTCGGGATTGGACTTCCCGTCAAAACGAACCGTCGCCGCGCCGAAAGCTGCCAAAGCGCGCGGCTCTGATCACTTGTCGGATTGGCGAGGCGCTCGCCTTCGTCAGCCACCAGCAGGCCGATGCGACGACGAAGCCGATGCGCATACGTCACCCGCGCAGAAGCGGCTTTGTCCACCGGCATACGCAGGCGCTCATACGAGATGAGGTTAATCTGCCGGAGGTCGGTTAGATCCGCCGCCGATTCGATTACCTTCACCTGATCGGCCGCGATCGGCAACTGGGCAATCTCCTTCAACATCTCCTCGATGAGCCGGGACTCAACGACGATGAGGCCGTGCTTCACACCGGAGACGAGGATCAGCGCCAACGCGAGCCGGGACTTGCCGCAACCCTGCTCCCACGCGACGATGCATCCAGTCGGCTTCAACAGCGTTTCGATCAAATCGTCGACCTGAAACTCCCAATCGAGCCACTGATCGACGCCGAGCGCCTTCACGCGCGAGCGCAGCGCCGCCGCTTGGTCAGGAAAGCGCGCGCACAGACCTTCGTGCACCACCTCCCATCCCTCGCTGACGTTCTCGACCGCGAACCGCGCGTTGAGCTCGTCGACCGACAGGTGATACCAAACGCCCTGCAGCGCGTATCGGTACCGTCCGTCGGCTTCGCGATCGAAGTGGACTTCGTCGCCCGCCTTGATGAGCGGACTGGCCCAGCGGGTCGCATCGACCTTGTGGGTCTCTTTCGCGATGCCCGACACCTGATCTCGCGATCCAGCGCCAGTTGTCCACGCCACGTGCCGCAGCGGTATCGCCTGTCGTACGCTGCGACGCATGCGTCTGCTGAAGTGCTCCATGAAGCCGGGCGCGAGTTGCGGCTCGCCACCGACGCTGCGGATTCGATCAAGCAACTGACCAAAGGCCGCAACCGGATCGTCTTGCACCAGATACGTTTCCATATCCAGCAAGCCTTGCCCGGAGTAACGGAAGCCACGCGGCAGCCGGTGGCCGTCGCGCGAGTAAATGCGCTTCACGAGAACCGCGTTGAGCACCATCGCTTCGTTGAAGCCGCATGCGAACGACAAGCGAATGCGCCGGCCATCGTGCGAGACCTTGACAGACTTGTCGCCGGTGACCGCACGCGTGATGAACGGCACGCTGTCATCGAGCTTCTGCAGCTGCAGCCGAGCTTCCCCGAAGGATCGCTCCTCGAAGTGCAGCCCGAGGTCTGGGCCTGGCTTGGCCAGATCGTCAACCAACGCACGCACGAAGTCTGAGGGACGATCGCGATAACGGTCGAACACCACCACGGCCGTGCGCACGTTCGCGCCTTCCAGCTTGAACGCGTCCGCTGGAAGTTCGAACAGGCCAGCCGCGCGGCGCTTCAAGCGGTCGCCCTGCTCGCCCGCGATCATCGACTCGGCGGTGGTGATCGGCAGGAGCGCGACGACGATATTCGCCGCCTCAAGCGCCTGGTGCACGGCGTAGTCGTGGCTCAACGCGCTGGTGTGCGCGCCGTACCGGCCCCACGTCGTGCATTCCAGCGTCTGCAGGTGCGGCGACTCCAGATGGATCGAGAACGGCGGATTGATGATCGCGATGTCGAAGCGCGCCGGATGGATATCCTCCATGCCAGCTTGCCGAAACTCGCAATCAAACGCCGCGTCCTCGAACACCTTTTGGCACTGCTGGATGACATCGGCATGGACGTCGACGCCGTACACGGCATGGCGTTCCGGGTCTGCGTACTGAAGCAGCCGGCCCGAGCCGACCGAGTTATCCAGGATCCGGATAAGCCGATTGACCTTCCAGCCGCTGACGAAGCTCCACATGAACGCCGCAATGGCGTCCGGCGTGAAGAACTGGCCGAGGTGCTGACGCCGTGCCGCTGCCAGCTCGCCCTGATGGGCGACCGACGGTGCCTGCGATCCCAAACTTCTGATCGCACGCAACGGCTCGTACCAGTCCCGCTCAAACGAAAACAGGTCTCTCTGCATGAATTGCCTCTAGAAAAGAAAAGACCCGCCGAAGCGGGTCGAAAAGATGGAATCGTGGGAACCTCAGTACCGGTCGCGCGAGGCGAGGTAGGTGGCGCCGAACTCACTAATGAAGAGGGACAATGCGTCGCCCACGTCGTGAGCGAACTTGAACTGCCACTTGTCGTTGAACAGCACGATCTCGAGCCCCGTGAACGACAG
>NZ_JALQDH010000102.1:0-1317 GCF_023631365.1 Caballeronia sp. INML2
GCGTCGCCCACGTCGTGAGCGAACTTGAACTGCCACTTGTCGTTGAACAGCACGATCTCGAGCCCCGTGAACGACAGCTTTTCGCGGGTGGAGAACGTCAGGCGGTGAACGCTGAAGTTGCGCAGTTGCATCGCCAGCGCGCCGAACTGATGCTTTTTAGCAAAGGTCGCGAGTCCGTCGAAGGTTGTGACCACCGACTGCTGCGACGAGTAATAGACCTCGCGCTCACCTTTCGAGCGAAACGACGCTTCGGACGAGACACGCTTTTCCAAGATCACCGCGCTGCTGGTGCGCTTGATCTCGGTATCGGGCTTGAGCCAGAAGCCGTTGATGATGGCTTTCGCAGCCTGCTCGAATGCGACTCGCTCGCCAGCTTCGCCGCCGAACGTCCGCTCGAGGTGTTGCCAGAAGCCGTCCAAGTCAGGGATCTTGTTTTTCCTCAGATCCTCTTCAATATCGAGGCCGCATCGATCGAGTTCGCGACTCTGGTCGATCTCGATTCTGCCGCCGGCGGGCGCGAACTTGCGGCTTGCCTCCATCACAAGCCGGGACAGCACCCTACGACAGAACGTGTTGAGCTCGCGTTCGACCTTGTATTCGCTGCGCACTTCCATCGCCGAATACTCGGACAGTCCGTCAGCAAAGACATCGCGCTCCGCCTGAACGACAGCGTGATATGCCACGGCTGCTGCCGCTTGGGCCGTCTTGAACTGCTCGATCAATTGCGTGTACATGCGTTGCTCCAAGAAATGAGCAGGCGCACGCCCGCAAAGGGGACATGCCCCTGCGGGTTGAGAAAAGAGATTGATTGCGCGGCGAGCTTGCTAAGCGCCGCATCGTCGATGCGCTAGAAGCGCGGGTGATAGTGCAACAGTACATGCACGAGGTTCCGCCGCTGACACGAAAGGCGATCTTTTCATGGTGCCTTTCGTGCTCAGGCCTGGAAACCTTATCCACAGTTTCTGTGGCTAACCTTGGGGATAACCTCAGCCGCCGCCCGATGTTTGCGATACATCTACGGTCGGCGGAGCGCGCGCATCCACCTCAAAAGGCGCAACGATTTCGGTCCCTTTCGCCGTTCCGCCGCTGGCCTGCTGAGATCAGAATTTCCAGGTGCACGCGCGTGCGTGCAATCCCTTCGAGCACGTCCATGAAAGTAAGTCACATTGCGACCATCGCGTTCCTTAGTGTCTCAGCCATCGGCATGACCGGAGCGGTCAGCGTTGTCGCGCGCCAATTCACGATCGAACGTTCAGCCGTCCAGGTCGTTGTTGATACCAGCATCGCCGCACGACTTCAGGGCTTGTCCGACGCGAT
>NZ_JALQDH010000103.1:0-3688 GCF_023631365.1 Caballeronia sp. INML2
TAAGCGACGACGAACGGGAGTTGCATCGACTGTCTGCCGATGAACTCGAAAAGCAACTCGTGGCACTGAAAAATCTAGTGTGCCGGCTGGAAAGGTGACTTTCAGCCAGCGCGGTCGGGCGCCCTCACGCGGGTAGCTATAATTTACGGCGGCTTACAAACTAGAACCGCCGGTGAGCCGGCGACAGGACAGTGCCATGACTGACGAGCTTTTTCCCTGCGACCATTGCGGCGGAAAGTGGTCTTTCAAATTCTCCCAGCGATTAGTCGGCCGTCCGTCGGCTCCTGAGCGCGACTTCGCTCGCCTCGGCAACAGCCTGGCGCCGCCCATGCAAGACATGGAACCGCGCTCACCGTACGACGTTCCCTACGAGAAGGTCTGCTGCATTTTCTGCGAAGAATGCGGGATGCAGACGCCTTGGATCCCGATCGGCAACGACCGCTACGCGGCACTGGATAAGGCCGGCGAGATTTGGAATGCGCGGATGCGGCGGCCGAAAGCCACCGAGGGAGATCTGCTGCAGCTCGTCAGGAAAGAAATTAGCGCAGTCGACGCTGCTTACCTGATTGACCTTCTCTCGAGGAACGAAGACGACTGGGAGAAACGCGGGCCCATTTTCCAGATGCTCGCAAAGAAAATCGCCGACAGCAAAATTACAATGAGCGAGTTCTGGCCAGTCGACACAGTCCTCCGCGATGCGGCGCGATACCGAAAGCTGCAGCAGCTAGCGAAGCGCATATACATTGACGGAATCGCTTCGGTCCAGTTTCCCCGGATTCCCGCGACCGGCGGTGACGAAGGCAACTTTGAAAACAGCGTCAACGAGGCGGTCGATGACCTCCCCGACCGCAACCGCTGGTGACTTGACTTCATTCGGTGCCGGTCATACTGAAGGGACCTACAAATTAGACACGGCAAACAAGGACCAAATATGTCGCCCAGCCAGTACATCGTCGCCGCCTACCGACTCCGCAACAAACTAGCGCCGCAGCTTCTTACGCTGCTCGCCCTCGGCGTGATCCTGACGTATCACGCGATGACAAGTCCGCAGTTGAGCTGGCTTTTGGACTGAAACGCGAAAGTGACGCTCTCCGGAGAGCGTCCCACTCAAACAGTACCCAGGATCAACTCGTTGAATTCGAATAAAAAAACGCGTGTTACAAAATGATCCGGATATTCACACCCCCCTTAGTCGGATAACTTTTCGCATTGTAAAATGCGGTACAGGCTCGTTCTGGAGATGCCGAGAGCGGCGGCAGCAGCCTTCTTCTCGCCGTTGCTAGCGGCGAGCGCATTGTTGACCTGATCAATCGTCACCTTTGGCGTTTTTAGTTTCCTCTGGACAGAGTAGCTCGACAGGTAAGCACCCGCCTTTTGCTTGCGGCTGTGCCCGGCCGCCTCGACGACCGCTTGCATTGCTTCATCTTGAATTCGTTTGTCCGCCCGTGCGTCGCTTCCTTTGATCGGCGCAGGAACACCCGCATATCGCGCAAACATCTGTTGCAGGTACTCGTGCCTGAGGCCATGGCAGGTAACGCCCAGACCGGCTTTCGTCACACCGTGTCGCTTGAGCACCGTGTAAAAGTGGTCCTTCCATTGGGTCTTCGTATAGCCATCCGGAATCGTTGATCCGGTAGTGCTGTTGACGTAGTTTGCCGCTTCCCGCAGAACATCAAGCTTGAAATCGATCGGGACGGAGCGTCCTCGACCTCCCTTCGTGCCGTGAACCACATTAAGCCGGCCGTCCTTGCGCACTGCGTCTATTGGCCTCAGCAGGAAGCTTTCCTCGACCCTCAGCCCGAATGCTGACTGCAACTTCATCTGCACGGCGACCACCGGATCGGTCTTCGCGATGTCGTCGATGATTGATGCGGCATTAATGCCGTTGCCTTCCCACGATTTGTCCTCCGTCGCAACATAGGACCGATGGAAGTCGTGCTCATCCCTATCGATATAGTCCGATAGCTTTCTGACGAGATTGGGCTTGCCGATCCACTGTGCGAACGCGCGGAAGTACGTCAACTTGTTTTCGATCGTCCCTGGGCTCTGGCCTTTCTTGTGCCAGAGCGTGACAAGGAACTCGATGTGCTTCTCCTTGAGAGCATACGGCGACTGGAGCGCGAATCCGTTTTCGCGCAGCTCGACGAACGACCGGCAAAGCTTGCGCAGGCGGTAGTCCTGGGTCTTGACCGACAGGGGCTTGCTGCTGATTCGCGTACGACTGTGGACGCGGTTCACATTGGCGGTGAACAGCAGGTCGAGCGCCGATTTGAAATCGGCACGTAACCCCGGGTAGTCAGCCAGAATCCCTTTCACGTAGACAGTCACCGTCACTTTTCAATCCCCCTTTTTGTTCAGCTTTTCTCGCGCCGCTAGGTACATGTTCCGGCCTCTCTCAAACGCGCTTGCAAACTCGCCGTTTAGCGCGGCGCCGTAAAGCAGCGATTCGCTCGGCGGCCACGATCCGGCGGCCCAGCCAGCAATGGCCGCGTGTCGCAACGCTCTTCGCCTCGAGCGTGCATCGTCAAATCCGTACCTCGCAGCAAGTCGCCACATCGACCACGCGACCTCGGCTTCGAACATATGGTCTATGCCCGTGAAGATCCTTTTGTACCGCCCGCCCTGCCTGTAACCCGTCTCCGAAAGGGACCGAATTGCGTTCGCTCGCCGGCCTTCAGCGTTGTCCGGGGCAACCTGCGGGGTTACCGAGCTCGAGGCCGCTCGCCGCAGGAGTTTCGTAGAACTAGGCTCCTCCGCGCAGTCGCTGGTACGAATTGCCGCGATGACATCAAAGTCCAATCCTGCCTCTAACGCCGGGGCGCAGAGAACGCACGCAATTGTTTGATGGCTTCAGCACTGCCTTGTCCTCTTGTGGAAACCAATTTGACGACCGTGCGCTGTCTTTGCGCGGTGCGCCGCCGTTTGCTGCCGCGCCGAATGCCCCGGGAGCCTATCCCCGAGTGCTGTCTGCGTTGCACCCTGCGTATCCCCGCCGGGTCCTGCCTTCCTGTCCTTTAGCGATTCCATTCGATAGCCCCGCACGTGGAAGAGACGTGCATCGACCGTCCGTATTGCTGCGTGCTGCCAGTCTCACGCTTCGCGTGGTGACCGCCGCTGACTAACTGCCGGTACACATCAACGCGGGCCCGCTTCGCGGAACCTCTCGTCGTTGTGTGCTGTTTCCCGCTGCTGCCAGCAGTCCAACCGCGCGGTTTTCGCTGCGCGACTCGGCTGTTGCCGCTGCTACGGCTACCGCGCCGGCCAGAGCACGCTCTCGCGCGCCCGTGTGCCCCGTCTTTCGACAGCACGACCTTGGCCATTTGCTCGGTAATCGTTATGCGCTGTTTCTTCTCCGGTTGCGCCGACCGTTCGTCTTCCGTACAGAGATAAGTCCGCCTTCCGTGGCTCGCTCATCCCCCATCCCAAAGCGCGTTCAATCGGCCGCGGTGTGTCGGGCCTCATGCAACGTACCCAGCGTCGTGTGCTGTAGGGATGCGTCCATCGTCGTTGAGCTACTCAGCAGCAGCGACCCGGAACCGTGTCCGTGTCCACTCCCAAGCCGTCTCAACTCGAAGATTCGGGCAAAACCGCCCGCAAACCCTATGGATATCGCGTGTCCAGCGTCCTCAACTTGGGTCGCTTTGAACTTGATTAGATTCAGAAAAAGGCCGCTTCATTTTGCGGCCGT
>NZ_JALQDH010000104.1:0-1195 GCF_023631365.1 Caballeronia sp. INML2
TCTTTACGAGTCGGCAGTTCGGGAAGCGTTTCCAAAGAATCGGGTTCAGTTGATGGATGCGCCGTGCTTTGCGAACGCGAAGGGCTTTCTGATCATCGGCGAATCGACGCTAGCGCGTGAGCGTAAGCTCGGGGTGGCAGCATGACAAGAAAGATGCTGATCAAGGTGACGGTGGACGAGGCTCTCTACCCTGAGCTCTATCAGCGTCTGGATGAACATAATCCACGATTGCGCGCGGCCGTGCTCCGATCACTTGCGAGCGACACAGCACGGGCCGTGATCGGCGGGCGCGAGTTAGTCGGTGCCGGCAAACGCGAACGGTTGCCAGCCTATGCGGAACAGCCGGTCGAAGCGCTCTCGGCTACTAAAGTCTCTGCTCTTCCTGCATCGTCCATCTCGACTGTTGCGGCGCATTCGGCAGCACCTTCTCGCGCAGCTGATCAAGATGTGCCGGCACAGCTTGATCGTTTCAACTACGATGAGATCGGCGATCAGTTTTCTAATTTCTAGCTGACTGTCGCCCGGCACCGGTCACCGCTTTTATCGTAGATATCGCGTCTCCCCGACTGCCCCGCAGTCGGGTTCGCGCCCAGCTGAAGAACTTAGAAACTCCATCTAAGCCAACGAGCGGCCCGGATCAAGCGACTTGCTCGCAACATGGTGACAGTATCGCTACCGGGCTAACTCGCGCTGTGGCTTGACTTCGGCGCTCTGATGGCAAGATGAGTTCTAAGTGTAGCCGATGCACATCCTGATCAACGACCAATGAGACGCTTTATGAACATTCTCAATAACCTGACGCAACTGGACTGGACGCGCGGCGTGCGCATGTGGATTCTCGTGGCCGCCGCGCTGGCTGCTTGCGAGGCGGCTTATTTGTTTCATCGCGCTCTGTTCCGCCAAGCCAACGGAGCCGATGATGTACGCTAAATTCATGGCACTGCCTTTTTTTGCGCGACGCCTCATCATCGCCATGGCGTCTCTCTTCGTGATGTGGGTCTGTGCCTATCTGCCAAAGAGCGGGTTGACTCAAGTGCTGATCGGCTCAGGCGCGTTCATTATTTTTTGGGCAACCGGCCTCCTCATGCCTTTCCTCAAGGTCACGTTTTTCGTCCTGAGGTGGCGTTTGTGGTACGTCGTGCGCTACAAGTAGCCTCTGAACCGCGAGCCACAAATAGAAAAGCCCCGACCAATG
>NZ_JALQDH010000105.1:0-971 GCF_023631365.1 Caballeronia sp. INML2
CAATGGTCGGGGCTTTTGTCTTCAGGGGGTAATCAATGCAGCAGAGATACACCTTGTGCGCTCGCCTGTCGACGAATGCAGTAAAACCAAGCAGTGTCCAGCGTGACGCCTTGTTTCTCCAGTCGGGCATGACCACCTCGTTTCCGGTCGATGACGTCATAGGCTTCCGCCTGCGACTTCCCTACCCTGACCGAGCCGTTCTCGACACCGGAAGTTGCCACGATTTCATACCGGCCAACAATCATCCTGAAGCTCATTTCCTTTTCTCCATTGGAAAAGCTCGGGCGGATTGCGGCCCCAGCGGGGACGAATCCCCACCGGGCAGAAAGTTACTATTAGCGGCCAGACGGCCGCGGAATCAAACAATCAAACGTGCAGTGCTTCGCGTTCGTCGCGGCGCACCACCATTGCCATCGCAGGGCGATGCGCTGCCTGAGACGCACACCACTCGTCGGCAAAATCTGTTTCCCGCTTTTTAGGCCGGTGAACCATAGCCGTGTAGCCTTCAGCTCGCAGCCGCTTCGCCAGCTTCAATGCAGCATCGACGCCCGGCGATTTGCCGGTGCGGGGATCGACCGCATCGAAGTCCGCGAAGATATGAACGACGCGGATTCCGAGGCCGTCCGGCACAACAAAATCGGCGAGAAGGATTCGATTCAGGCAATACCAGACCGGCACGCCGAAGAGCATGTGCGCGGCATACGCCGTCTCAAGACCTTCCGCGACGCCAATTTCACCGTCGACCGGATCCATCAGCCGGACTGCGCCGCCGTTGAGCTTATGCAGCGTCACGTCGTTCAGCTTGGCCGGAAGGATCTCGCCATCGTTAGTGACGATCGACGCTTTCGCCGGTTTCGAGCGTTCAAGGAAGGTGCGGTGCAACGTTCCGAGCCGGCCGTCCGGCAACGTGAAGCGGGCAAGGATGCCCGGCCACTGACCGATGACCTTCTTCTCGTGCCGGTAATCGAGCA
>NZ_JALQDH010000106.1:0-46586 GCF_023631365.1 Caballeronia sp. INML2
GCCGTCCGGCAACGTGAAGCGGGCAAGGATGCCCGGCCACTGACCGATGACCTTCTTCTCGTGCCGGTAATCGAGCATCGCCATGCGCAGCGCTGCGGACGGCGCCACTGTCAAACCCGGCACCCGTTGGCGCAGGTATCGCGGAACGAGGCCATCGGTCCCGACCAGCGTCGCGCGATCCCACATTGAATCGAGACGCTTGCGCGCCCACTCGGGGTCGACCTTTCGGCCAGGCGCCGGGGCCGCCGGTTGCGCTCGGTTTTGCCGTGCATCGGCCAGACTGCCGCCTTCAAGTTCGATCATGAGTTCGCGGAAAGTCATTCCGGCGGACTTGCAGATGAGCTCGAAGCCGTCGCCGGCTTTTCGGTCGCCGTCGTTGCACTTGCGGCAGACCCAGTCGCCCCGCCCGCGGTTGTTGTCGTAGGTGAAGCGGTCGTTTCCGCCGCAGATGGGACAGGGTGCGCCCTTCCCGGTCAATGAGCTTGCGGGCACTCCATACTTCTGGAGCAACGCAATCCACTGTTCCGGGGACAGCTTGATGTCCTTCACATTCATTGTCACTCCAGTTGTGGTGTGGTTGAGGTCGATGCCTGAACAGGCGGTGAAACCGTGCTCAAAAAAGCCGTCCGCCTCGCGCGAGGCGAGCACGGCGGGCGGCTTTTTTCAGCAGGGGAAGCGAAAGGTGGGTGTAGCGACGAATGAGGCCGTGTCGCGTAGGAAAGAGACGCTTCGCGGCTCCGCCGACCGTTTCCGGTTCGACGAAGCAACGAAGGTGAGAAGAAACAGGAGGTGAGGTGAGCCGTTACGGGATCAGATCGCGGCCCACTCGCGCCGCGTCAGGAATCCCCGGAACGGGATGTCATCGTCCATGTCTGCGAAGCCGCCGCCTCCACCGAACGACGTCGATTGCGGTTCGCGATTCGCCGGCGCAGGGTTGCTCCATCGCGGCTGCTGCGAACGTTCTTGACGTGCAGGGCGTTGGCTCTCGAAGCCGTCATTGGATGAACGATCGCCCGTAGAGCGGCCGCCGAGCATTTGCATCTGGTCTGCGACGATTTCCGTCGAGTACCGCTCCTGCCCGGCTTGGTCCGTGTACTTGCGCGTGCGGATTCTGCCTTCGATGTACACCGACGAGCCCTTCTTCAGATACTCGTTGACGATCTCAGCCAGCCGACCGAAGAACGACACTCGATGCCATTCGGTCTGCTCCTTCATTTCGCCCGAGGCCTTGTCTTTGTAGCGATCGGTTGTTGCGAGTCGAATATTCGCGACCGCATCGCCGCTCGGCAGGTAACGCGTCTCAGGGTCAGCCCCGAGGTTGCCGACGAGGATGACTTTGTTTACTGATGCCATAACTAACTCCTTTAAGATTTTTTGGAAATCGACCAAAGCCATTTGTCCCACAGCACTTGCTCGCCGCTGGCGTCTAGCTTAGGTCGCCCACGTCCATCGACTGCTGGCACTTTGGTTTTGCCGATCCGCTTGACTTCAACGCGGTCACCGATGCGACAGGCCGACTCTGCGATTGCGTCGCGGAGGCCCTCGCCTTGGAGAACGTGCGTCTCGCCGCGATGCTCGAGCGTCACGCAAAACGATTCATACGTCTTGCCAGGGCGCTTGCCATCGGGGAATCGCTTCTCCCCCCACTCTCGCAACACCCCGTACCTCGCGCGCTCGGTCCGCCGATGTGACGACTCAGCGGGTCGAGGGGGCGCTGTCACGACGGCGTCCGTAACTTCTGGCCGGGGTCGCGCGTCGCTGACATTGACTGGTCGAACGGGTTTGGCGTCGGGCGAAGGCGTGTCTTGCGCATGAGCGCCCTTGAGTGCAGCCGCAATGGCGTCGGTCAACGTGCCCTTGTACTCGTGCAGCACTTCCCAGTGCGGCGCGAGCGCCGGTATCAGCTTCATGCCGACAGCCGTTGGTCGCAGCTCGTAGTCGAACGCCGGACGAAACTGCACGACGACTCCACCTTCATCGCGGAACAACATCGGTTGTCCTGCGATGGCGATGTGCCGTTCGTTGGCACCGCCCTTACCGACCTCGATCGGGGATGAATGGCTTGTGGGATTGTCGCTGCGACGCTGCGGTTGCGGCGTCACTCCGAAAAGCGTCCCGATCAGCCGGCCGAATGTTGATGTGCTCATCGTCGGCCTCCTACACCAGCGTGCCGAAGCACTCGCGACGCACTTCTTCCATGTCGCGCTTGAGCAGCGGGTTGCTCAGGATGACGTCTTGCAAGAACTCGGGATCGACGCCGTTGATCTGGCAGACGAACCGATACGGCAGCGCCCCGCTCCAGAACTCCATAACCCAGCCGAGCGTTGCTCGGTAGTCTTCGACTTCCATCTTCTTTCTGTTTCTGAGTCGCTCGCTGAACAGTACAGCGCAGTCCATCAACGACTCGGGCATGTTGTCGCCGCGTCTGCTGTCAGTCGCAAGACTGATCAACGCGTCGACCATTTTGTCTTTTACCGCCTCGCTCCACAGATGCGGATCGGGCAGAGGATCGGGCTTGGCTCGGGCACGCGTGATCGGCGCTGGAGGAGCGTCGAACATGTCCAGTTGCCATGCTGCTACTTCTGCTTGCATGGGAATCTCCGAATAAACGGGAACCCATGCCCGCAACGGGATGGTGTCCCGTTGGGGTGAGGGGTCAAGACCGCCCGCGCGGGCAGTCTTGACATTCAGGCGTAGCGACTAGTCGTCGGTGCCTGTCTTAAGTGGAACGACCACTGCGGACTTGGCGTACTGACGTTTGATGGGCGTGACGTTGGCGTCGGCGGGAGCCGAAGCGACAACGGCGTGCGCGGGAGCCTTCGAATCCTCCGCTTTCTCTTCTTTCAGCGCCGCCTTGATGGATCTCTTGATCCAAACAGCGACGGTGGCAGAAACAAACAGAAAGGCGAAGAACGAGTGCGCAGCAAGCCACAACGCAAAGCAAACAGCGACCAACCAGCCGGGCGATTTCATCGCCTTCATGACCAACTGCTTCGGCATTTTTCTCTCCAGAAAAAGACGCACTAGGGGATGTCCAGCCAGTACAGCGCTGGATGGTTTTCGATGCTCGGGTGAGCAGGGAAAAACGGGCGCGCGGAGAGACGCTTTCGTCACGGCTCGATGAAGGCGTGGCGAAAGCAGCTCACTGCGGATGGAAGAAGAGATCGCAAGCGCGCGCACCCATGCTCCGCGGCGGCTTGGGTCGATGCGTCGGTGACGCGGGGATAACAGGCAATTTACGCGTGGGCCGCGAGCGCGTGCGCGCGAAAGCTCCCAATTTCACACCGCCTTTCGATTTTCGGCGCGGGACGTGGCAGCGCCGCGGTGCTCACTTGACTTCCATTTGTCCTTGGCATGCTAGTTACATGCTCAACAGGGAGGCAGCGAATGTTCTTCGAAATGCTTGTCGCAGTCGGCGGCTATCACGTATTCAAAGCCATCAAGCGGCGGAGCCGATCTGGTTCGCGCAGCGCCCATCGCGCAAAACGCTTGTCGGACGATATCGGTGCGGCCGGCGAGGCTCTGGCTCAAGCAAAGCTTCGAACGACCCTCAGGTGGCTGTGCGGCGATAGCTTCTACCTGCACGAAGGGACGTTGCTGATAGAACATGCTCCCGGGACTGCGTTCCCTACCGCAGAGATCGATCACCTCGCGATCACGCCGTTCGGCGTCTTCGTTTTCGAGACGAAGAATTGGTCCGGCCGCATCGCGCCGTCGAATTGCACCTCGATGCTGACACGCATTGCGCCCAACGGAAAGGCGGACGAGCGCCGCTCGCCTATCGAACAAAACCGCAGCAAGATCCGTTTCCTCCGAGAGCAGCTTCCTGCGATATGGCCGGTCGCTGGCGCGGGTCTCTTCGTGTCGCCAGAAGTCGTCCTCCATCCGGAACTATCGACCGATCTATTGGCACTGGACGACCTCCCCCACTGGTTGCGTTCGAAGCGTGCAGAGTACATCGGCAGGTCGGCGGTGGACGTTGCCAAGGCCCGCGAAGCGGTACTCATGTATGCGGACACCTCGACCGAAGGTTTCATGGCGCACAAGGTCCGCGCGACGCGCCGGCTACCGGTAATTCGGGAAAGTTTCAAGTTTTTCCGCTAGGTAATCGCTTCCACGTCAAAACTCAGGAATTGCTTAAGTGTTTCAGAAATGAACCGTTAAACGTTTGCAAAGATGGACAAAAACACTACCTTTCACTCCCGGAAGGCGAAAGACGGGGTAAAAACAGTGTCTTTAAATGTCAGTCGTGCTCGGGAGCGCCGTTACGATCGCTTACATGTGTGAGAAAGCACGTCCTCCGACGGCAAAGGTTGCACAGGATGAGAACTGCCGCTGTGGCGAGTAAGTGCGCTCACGCGCGGATGCGGCTGGTTGTGTACTGACACCATTTTCTTATCCGCGAGCGAAGTCCTCGCGGGGTTTGAACGCAGCGCGCGGGGGTGCTGCAAATCTGGAGAGAAGTTATGTCCTCAAGTAGTGACGATTCTAAGAAGAACCTGCAATTGCGAAAAACGGAACTTCACGATCCGTTGGACGACATTTTTGGCCCAGTTTCGGCCGGCGGTGTCGAACGCTCGAAGATCGAAACGGTTGCCCGGCAGCTTTTCGGAGACGGCCCCGAGTTCACCGATCTCATCGCTCAGCTCGTCGAGAACATGGTAACGATCGCGGAGGCGAGAGCGCGAGTTTCAACCGACCTTAAAACGATAGGCGGCCTGTTGATCAACTCCATGCACCTGATTAAAAACGCGCTGGTCACGACGTCAGGCAACAAGACAACTGCCCTGCGACGGGCTGCGACGTTGGGATATTCATTCTTCGACTTGGCTCTCGGCGTGAAGATGCCGGCGGCCCGCAAGTACATGCGTTGCTATGAGGCGTTCCTCGACAACACCGAGGCTATCCGGGTATTCAACGTCGGCGAACTGGACATCCTCGCTTCCGACCACGTGACCGACGAACAGGTTGCGGCCATTCTCGCGGCAAAGCAGGCCAACGAGCATATGACCCGCGAAGACATTCGCAAAATGCTGGCGACGCTGCAGAAGCAGGAAGAGGCACTGGCTGACCGAAAAGCAGAGCTAGACAACTACGAGGCGCTGCTCGAGGACAGCAAAACCGCTCAGCGGGTCGCGGAGGACGAAGCCAACCGGCTTCAGCAACAGCTCGACGCCACTGCGAAACTGATCGCCGAAAAAGAGGCCCAGCTACAGCGCATGGACAGCTATTACACCGGTCGGCAGGCGGGCCTAGCCAACCTTGAAAAGGACCTTGCGGACAAGGACAAGGAAATTGCAAGGCTGAACGAGGAAAGAAACGCGCTGCTCGACCGGAAGCCGGAAGTTCAGATCAAGGAAGTTGAGACGACCCCCGCTGGTTATAAAAGCATTTCCGAATCACTGGAAAAGCGCAACGCTGAACTCAAACAGCTAGAAGAGCAGCTGGTCGAGAGGCGCGCCGAGTTGGAACGACTTGAGGCCGACAGGAAGAAAGAGGCCGGCGCCATTGAGGCTGCTAACCGCGTTCAAGCAGCGATGCAAGAAGCGCTATCTGCATTTGAGCAATTCGCGGGCAAGCTCACGCTGGCTCAGGTGGCGGTTCAGGCTTCCGATGGACTTGGGCAGCACGAACCGTTGGTCCAAACGCTGGCCGCAATGATGCGCAAGCACCTCAGCGAGATTGAGACGGGTTTGCGAAAGCTGTAAGACGTACCTGCCATAACGATAAGGCGGACGCGATGGGGTCGCATCCGCCAGCAACAATATAAATAATATGTCGACCACCACGCTTGATGCCGTTGAGACCAACATTGCCCTTCGCCAGTATCTCGCTGAGAAGATACAAAGGACCAACTTCTCGCTGACCGCGGTTATCCATAAGGTACTCGCGCGGTACAGCGGCGCCGAAGCATTCTTTGGCGTCTCGTTCGACAACATGGAAACGTTCAAGGCGCACGCCGTACCGATGGCCAAGCTTATGAACATGCCGTTCCTGGCGCTGTCGCCGGCGCTGCAGGACCCTCGCGATTGGGCGACGTTTGTCGACGGGATCATGTTTTCGACTGCAGTGTCGAAGCTGTCCTCAGCGATGCCCTTCGTCGACGACGTGACGGCGCGCGATATTTTTCACTACAACTGCGCCTATGTCTCGCTGCTGAAAGACGTGCTGCACCAGAGCGTGCTCGCAGCGCCCCTCCTCGGTATCTCGTTCGAGTTAGCCGAGTACCTGATGGGCTTGCCGATTGGACGGCTGGAAGCAGCAATCGGTGGGATTCGCTTCCCACTGTATAGATGGCGGTTTGACGACGATCGCTTCTGGCGACAATACGGCGCAGATTCTCTTACCGAAGAGGCCGTCGCTCACTATGTCATGCGCACCTCGAACCTCAAGCCGAGCGGGCTACCTTTCAAGAATGTGTGGTCCGACCTGCGGCTCGACCGCGCTAGGCGTGAGATCTACGCAAGATTAATGATGACCCAGGGCTGTCGCGCTTCGACCGCCACAAACTTGTTTGGCGTGACCTCGGCCATCACTCGCAGCACGTATCGCGAGATCCACGGCGTCAGCTCGCCGTGCGGGAACAGTGCAAGCTCGTTGACGTGGTACGTCGAGCGTCCCGTGCACCGGCTCCAAGCAACCATGCTCGTATGGCTTTATCGGTGCGCGCTGAAGAACGGAGCGAACATTCCGGAAGCGCTGATTGCGTCCAACGACGTTCTCGACAAGATGTTTGGTAGTCGGCTCGCCGTTTCTGCTGACCGCGCGAACCATCTCACCCGCTCTATGGCTATCGATTCGAGGTTGAATGTTGCACCATGCAGAACTTGCGCGACGGAGTACATCTTGGCGAACGACGAAGGGAAGATCGAATTGGCGAAAGATTTCGTATGTCCCGGTTGCACTGGCGACCTGAAGCCGCGCCTGACAGAGCCTAAGCGCAAAGGCCGTAAGGCCAAAAAATAGCCATATATAAAGGAGTTGGTGATGCCCCATGAATTCAACGTCGAGGCTGGTCTAGTGGTCTTCTCTCGCGACGGCCGCCCTCAGTTCGGCTGGCTCGACTTGGTAACCGGCGAGTACTACGCGGAGTCCGACGGACGATGCATTCCCGACGCAATCGGTGCGGTCGAATTCCACTCTGACGTGGCGCACTGAGCCATGCAGGACTTCGCTTACCTCTTTCCGGACAGTGTAGCGGCGTGGCTCGAAGGTCGCGGCGACGCGCGATTCCACCGGTACGAGCAGCACTACCGAGCCGATCGGGCGACGGCACAACCGGACGAAGCGTTCGACCTTGAGCGAAGCAATGTTCGTTTCGCCCAGCAGTTCGGCTCAGGCCGGCGGCAGTTCGCGGCTGTGTCGAAAAGCAAAGCCTTCGGCGCGCTCGCGACTTTTCTCATTCTCCTTTGGGGCGGCACCGCCCTCCTCTCTTCAGTCGGCGCGAAACAGCCCGTCGCCGTTGCTGCGGTGCTCGGCGTCGTCTTCATCGCCTTGCGGGTGAAGCACTTCCGCGCCCGCGGCAAACACCAGTAGCAAACGGTTGCGACCAAACAACGGTGCCAAATTCCAACCCCTTACCGGGTATTACAATGCCTGCGCCGCCGTTTGGCCAACGGCAATTTGCCAACGAGGAAAGCGGTTTCGCGGCGGGCTTCCGAGTCGCCTTGACTTCGAACACCGCTCGATAAGATGAAAGTAAGCAGATCGCGGGGGCGACTGCAATAACTAGATCGGAAACACAAATGACGATTCAGAAAAACTTCAAACTCTCGATGGCCGCGATCGCTGCATCGCTTTTGGTCGCTGCTTGCGGCGGTGGCGGTGGCGGCGGCAGCGATGCATCGCCCGCGGCCCCGGCAAGCGGTGCCAGCACGCCCGCGACTCCGACCAATCCGGCGAACTTGACGACGCCTCAGTACCCTGCTGACAGCTTCCATCTGGCCGCCTTCAACCTGCTCAACCAACAGCGCCAGCAATGCGGCTTCCCGGCCCTGCAGGAGAACACGGCGCTCGATCAGGCGACGGCGGCACACGCTCAGTACCTTGCATTAAACAGTGTGGTTACCGATACCGAGGTGTCGGGCAATCCCGGCTTCACGGGCGCTACTTTCGTTGATCGCGCAGCCCATTTTGGATATACGCAGAACAACGGTTCCATCGGCGTGTCGGGTGGCATTTATACGAACGCCACGTTGACGGAAACGCAATACGGTCAGGAAGCCGTCTATGAGTTCGAGTCGGGCGTGTATCACATCAGCATCGCGGCCTCGCCTACGAACACGATCGGTATCGGTAAGGTCGCAACGACGTACAACGGTTTCCCGCAAGAGCAGTTTTCGATGCAACTGACGAACTTTCAGCAAGTAACGACAAACGCTCCGTTGACGTTCCCGTGCCAAGGGACTACCGGCGTTGCGTACGACTCTTTCGGGGAAATGCCGACGCCCCCTGCCACGTCGGGCCATTGGGGTACACCAGTCGCTGTCGCGGGCAACCCGACTGACACAATCGTGATGCAGACC
This sequence comes from Caballeronia sp. INML2, assembly GCF_023631365.1. Classification (NCBI taxonomy): domain Bacteria; kingdom Pseudomonadati; phylum Pseudomonadota; class Betaproteobacteria; order Burkholderiales; family Burkholderiaceae; genus Caballeronia; species Caballeronia sp. INML2. The sequence continues at coordinate 8,526 of NZ_JALQDH010000106.1, forward strand.
GGCACGATGACCGATTCGTCGTCGCACGTGATCGCATTGCAGGTTCTCGATTCGGCCAAAGACCCAAACAAGCTCCTGCTGCCATGGCAAGGCGTTGCGTACCCGACCACTCCATTGTCTCCTAACTCTCAATATACGGTCTCGCTCACGGGCACGATTAACGGCGTCGCGTTCTCCCGTACCTTCAGTTTCACGACCGGTAACGTGATCGGCTAACAAAGGTCGGCGCTTAGAAAAACAAAGCCGCTAGTCGATCTGGCGGCTTTTTTATCGGTTGCAAGACTGAAATTAGATGCCCCTGAGCAGCGCGCGGCGGCATTTTCTTGCGAACAGTTGCCTCAGCCGCCCGAGCCCGCTGTGTCGCCATAACCCTGCACATCGTAGCCGTTCACTTCGCCGGTACTATCGCTCGCCCTGCACATCGCATACTGGTACGTGTTTGGAGATGTGTTGTAGGTGTTGGTAATGAAGGTTGTGTTTGTACCGTCGTCAAGAATCGAGTTCTGCACGCCCCATCCAGGCCAGAATCCGAGTTGCTGAGTCACGTAGGCTCGGCAGGCTGGCTCGGGATTCCCTGTCGGTTGCTGCGAATTCGGTTTGCACTGCTGTCCCACCCAGGCGGAGCCGTTCCACGATGGAGCAGCTACTTGTGTGTATCCGTTCGGACAGCTCGGCGGCGGCGGTACATTACAGGAGTAGTTCCAAGCTGTTCCTGTCCAAACTGGCCCACTAGCAAAGCCGTACGCGCAATTAGGTTGTGGCGTGGCGCATTGATATCGCACACCGAGCTTCTGCCACGAATACCCCGGATCGCAACCGGGCGCACGCGGAACGCCGATGGGATTCTGAACCCATTCCGCGTTGGAGGTGACTGGAGCCGTCAGCACCCCGCTAAGAGTCGCCATCAGCCCAAACGAGATTGCCGTCCCGATTCGCTTCATGATCTTATTGGTTTGAATAGTTACAGCCAACGTCGATTTGCGCTTGCAGGCCGAGTTGATCTTGCACAAGCGTGTTTGCGCCGTCAGCGAGCACGTCGTAGATCTGCAGCACCCATTGCGAGCCGTTCCAACCCATCGCGTAACGCGCGCCGGAGATCGGCGGATTGTGATTGGAATAGTCGGTCGTCAGCGATTGCGGAGTGATGCGATACCAGGCCGTCCCGCCGGGGCCGCATGAAGGCGGTGTAACGCCCCATCCGTTGTACCAACCGCTGTATTGGGCATCTGCCGACTGATTGCTCACTAGAGTGCTCGCACCCACCCAGTTGCCCCACTTATTGCACACGTACATGAGGTTGTTGCGGATCGTCACTCCGTTCCAGCTGCACTTGCTGGCGGTGTAGTTGATGTTCGCAACATTGCCGTTGATAGTGTTGCCAGAGACCGTCCCTGACGAACTAACGTCCCCGACGTTCAGCCCGGCCGGCCCCGTCCCCTGATAGTTCTGCACATAGAGGTTGCCCTTGGTACGCACGGCAGCGTTCACGCTGTCACCGTAGTACATCGCACCGTTGTCGATCTGCAGGCTATTGCCCGCCTGCAACTTCAAGACCTTGTTCACGCCCAGCGTGACATTGCCGACGTTTTGCATGTCCTGATTGTTGGCGTTCATCGTGCCTGTCAGCGGCAGTGCGCCATCACGGCGGTAATACGGCGAATTGCCGTCCGCACCAAAGCCGTTGATCGCCAATACCATTCCAGCCTTGCTGCCGACTGGATTAGGCATCGTCCAGCCGCCATGAATGCCGGTCACCGTCGCCGGCGCTCGGTTTGTCGAATAGCCGAACTCCGCTCCCCCGGCCGCAGCGACCACACCGGCGCCGGCGATGTCGGGCGTTTTGTCCGTCATGCTGATAAGCGGCAGGCTTGGATAGATTTGCGAGGCGATATGGCAATTGCCGGCTGCGGTCGAACAGTTGTCGGGCACAACGGACAAAGCGATTTGGTAAGTGCCGCCCCAGAACGGCCCGTTCTTAAACGCGACCTTGTTATTCGACTGCGCGCTCAGTTGCGCCAGCGTCGGCGCAGCAATCGGCGTAGACGTCGTCTGCGAAAAGCCCGCGGGAATAAGCGACGCGTAGTTGTTGGTGATGTAGCTACCGAGCGCCGAGTTGATCGACGCAATGTTCTGCCCTTCGATCTGGAGCAGATTTTGTCGCTTGGCAGCGATGTCTTCTCTGATTCCCTGTACCGTCAGCAAGGCCGCGCCGACCAGGACGATCAACATCTCGAGAATGCTTCCCATGTCGGCGGTCCGCGATCAGGTACGGGTGGTCCACAGTCCCATCGACGCCATCGCGCCGTTCGACGCGCATGCAGTGGCGACCGTCTGCGGGTTGAACGTGACCGTCGGCGAAAAAATGGTTGTGCCGTTGACAGTCACCTGCGTATAGACGGTGATCAGCGCAGCGGCACTCAGGGAGCAAACCGTCGATGTGACCGGATACGTCAGAATCAAAGAATCATTCGAGGTAACGAGCGTGCCGACGGCAGCCGTCACCGTGCCGTTGAACATGCCCTTGACCGCTGACTTGTCCGATGCGACGCGCGATCCCGCGGAATCAAAGGCGTGATTCTGCGCCAGCACCGTAAGCGTTTCAGAGGAGAAATCGGCGTCGTTCTGCGTCGCGTTCAGGATCCCGGTGTGGAACATCTGGGCTTCGCTTTTGAACTGAGACGAATGAATCAGATCGAGCACGTACTTGCCGCCCGCATAGACAGCCAGCGCGAGTAGCGCAGCGCCAGCCATCACCGCGCCTGCCTCGATCATCGAGAGCTCGCCCGACTGCTTCTTGGCACGGGCAATTTTAAGAATGCGCGCCCGGCGTTCTTTAATCGGGTCGACTTGAATTGCTTGCGTGTTTTCGTTGGTCACTTTGCTTTTCCTTAGTAGCTAGAAGCGGCGGGATTACCCGATGTGAGGTTGACGGCACCCGTCACGACGTATGAGCCAATGCCGAGGGTCAGAAACAGTGCGGCGGCAAAGCCGAGCAGGATGAAGTGCGTCGTTCGAGCGTTGCGCTTAACTGCTTCAACGACGCGATCGAGCGACTCGCGGCCTAGACTCTTGATAGCGGCTTCGAACTGATCGCGGCCCGCAGCGTCTGTGATCGTGTCGACGATCGTGACCGAAAAGATGCCGGTGTCGAGCGCGCGCATCGGCTCATCGGATCGGGCCGTCAAGCGTCGATCCATGATCTTCAAATGCCAGCGCAGCCACGGATCGGCCGTCTTGAGAAGCCGGTCGAGCGCCGCGCGCAGCGTGAGATTGGAGTCGAACAGGCCTGCGAGCGAGACGATGAGCAGCGCCGCGCGGAGATCGCGGCGATTGCGCCAAAGTAGCGGCATGCGGTCGAACTTGTCGCGCAGCGGACCCGCCCAGCGCTTCAGGCTCGAAAAATAAGCGAGCACAAGGCCGATCATCGCCGTGAGCGTGAGCCACCAGTACTCGTAGCAGAACGTGTCGACGTGATAGAGGAACCGGCCAAGATCGGGCCATTGCTCGAGCGGCCGGACGTCAAGCACCTGCGGGAAAATGACACCGCCAAACAGCATGCAGTACGCGTACATGTAGACCAGCAGCAACGCCGGGTATGCCATCTGCACCGAGGTGGTCGACGACAGCACGCGCTTTGCCTTCGCTGCCATTTCCGCGAGCTCGAAGCCCCGAACGACCGCATCTTGGCGCGAAGACTCGTCCGCGATGTCCAGCAGCGCGTACTCGTCCCCAGGGACGTATGGCTTGATTGCAAGCGCGAAGCTTTCCCCGCGCTGCATGGTCTCGCGGATGCGCGCGAACACACGCCACTCGAGCTTGCCTCGTGAACGGCTGCGCTTCTCGTACGTTTCAAGCCGGTCGAACAGCGTCTCGGTGTTGCGCAGTCCCTTCGCTGCGATATCAAGACGCGTCTCGCGGTAGAAGTCCTCGCGGACTTTCTGAAACCGCCAGCGCGCGACGACCAACTGCTGCCGCACGGGCAGCATCTTTGCGAACGTGGTGATCATGGAGGACCAGGTTTAGACCATCAAGCCATCGACGCCGGGCATCACGCGGTACTGCGCGAAGGACTGCATCGAGCGATTGATGAATTGTGGGTCAATCAAACCGCGCGAAGCCTTGAAAAGAGCATGTTCATATAGCGTCTTTCCAGTCATATCAGCGTTATCGAACCCGGTACGACGCTCGCCGCGCCAAACTACGCGCGCACCGGCCCAGTCGCGCTCGGCAACGCGCTCCAAAAATTCCGGGGTCGGGCGATACAACTCGGCAGCTAGCGACGGGCGCTTCGTGCCGCCTGCCACCTTGCCGTTGCGCGTGAAAAGCCCTTTAAGCCGGCAGTGTTCGCAGCCGTCGTAGTTGCGGCACGCCATCCGCGAGGTGTTGAGGCCGAACTTCGTGCGCAGCAGTTCGAGGTCAGCTTTGGGCATGACGTCCTCCGCCGGCAGCTTGCAGTGCTCGCAAAGCGTCGGGATCAGCTTCTGATTGCCGACTGCATTGATGAATCCCTCGGAAGCCAGCTCGTCGATCGGCAGTTGCAGCCGCCCGCCCGCCATACGCATCACGGCAGCGATGATGTCGCCCGCGTGCAATGAAAAGCGTACCGGGTGGCCGGTCAGCGCAAGTTCCGCGACCAATCCCATCACGACGCGGTCACGGACTTCCCCGATCGTCAGATCGTCTGGGTCCTGCCGCATCAGCGTTCGGATGACTTCCGCGTACTTTCGGTTCGCTTCATCGTCAGTCTCATCCGGGCGGCGGATGATCGAGTAGTCCGACAGCCACGGCATCGGATACTCGGACGGCTCGTTCACTGCGAACTGCTTCTTGAGTTCCCGATCTGGCAGCATGTATGAGAGCGCGCGCAGCGTTGTCGTCTTGCCGGAACCGGTCTCGCCGGTGAGCGCTGTGATGCCGCCGCTCACATAGTTGAGCGTTTCGATCAGCTCAAGCTGGCTCTTCTCCAGGCCCATGTCTTTGGGCAGCAGCACCGAATAGTTCTTGAAGTTGCCGTCGAGCAGACGCAGCGTGACGTCATAGCCGCCAACGAGCGGGGATGACTGCCAGCGCAGGTTGACCGTGTCCGTCTTGACCACGAGTGGGATCATTGCGGATTGGGGCGCGCTCGGCTGAAAGCTGTTGCCCGAGTTCGTGTTGCGCTGAACCAGATCGCTGTACGCCGCGAACAAGGCGCGACGCACGATGGCCTTCGGCATCCGACTGAAGGTGTACATGTCGCCGTTGACGCGAAACCGAACTTCTACCTCGTTGTGGAATTCCCGTGGCTCGAAATGGATGTCGCTTGCGCCGTATGCGTGTGCTGCCTCAACGATGTCCCGGAAATTGCCGATCGCGCGGCTCGCTTCGCGAACTGTGGAGTTCGCGGACGCCGCGGCCTTACCCGAGTAGATTGCGGCGATTACGGCATCGGTCGCGATCATCTCCTCGCGCACGAGTATGTCGTTAGCGCCCAGATCCTTAATGAAAGTTGCGTACTGTGCCTTCTCTGCAAATCGTGCGGTGGCCACTGTGATCGCCACACCCGGCTGCAGTTCAACGGCGACGAACTCTTTGCGGGCGGCTGCGGGAATGCGCAGCGCGGCGTCGTCATCCGCCACGGTCAGAATGCGCTTGAAGTCAGGAAGTGAATCGGGCGACACGAGTTCCGGCCGCCCGGAAGACAATCCACCGCCTTCGGGCTGATCTTCGTCTTCCGCTGGCTGTTCCTGCTCTACCTTCGTGGGCGCAGACATCGCCTTTTTCTCGGCCGAGGCGATGGGCCGCTGAGGCGCGACATCCGCTTGCTTCTCGAACGCAAGCGGGCTCGCATTTGCACCAGACGTGCCGTGCGTGTCGGAGGGCGCATCGTTTGCGGCGACAGCATCGTGCGCAAGGCTTGCCGACGGCGCGGCCATCGGCTGCGGCTCAGGCTGCACTTTGTAGCTCGGTCGGGCAGTGGCCGCCACCGATTCGACTGGCGAGGCTGCACCATTGACTTGCACGCCGTGCTCCCTGGCCGCCATCGCCGCAGACATACTAGCGAAGGTGGGTCGTTCGAAGCTAGGCGGGACAAACGGGCGAAACGCCACGTAATCGTCGGCCGCATGCACCGGAGTTTCGGATCTCTCAGGCCCCGCCTGCGCCGGCGAGTGCCAATCATCGCCAACCTCTGTGCTCTCGACGTCCTCAATGTCGCCCCCCGACAGCGCGCGACCGAGAAACTTGACTTGGGGATTCACCGCGCGCGTGCTCACCGGCGACGCTTGCTCGGTTGCCGTTTCGTCGGCCAATATTTCCCGCCGTTTGCGTTTTCCCGCAACCGGCTCACCGGCCGCGAACTTCGGTTCCGCACCCGTGCCGGGCTCAATGAAGCTCGAGCGCGGTGCGCGAAACCGCTTCAGGAAGCCACCACGCGGAGCATCTGGTGTGCCCTGCTCTTCTTGTGCGAAAAGACCCATTTCTTATTTCCCAAACGGTACGAAGGTGGAAGCCGTCGACGCGATGCCGCCCGGAGGAAGCGGCGATGACAGATCAGTGATCGCCCTGACGGCTGCCGAGTCCGGAATCGCGACGGGCGCGTCGGAGGGCGCAGCGATGGTCTCTGTCCAGTGGCGCTTGCCGTCGACAAGATTGACGGTGAAGCCGTCGATGGAGGCGACGGTCCAACCGTTGAGCAAGCGGCTGCCGCTGCGCGCGGTATAAGTCGTGCCTTGATAGTCATACAGCACGTAGGAGCCCGACATGTCGGAGTACGCGCCAACGAAGGTTGCTGGAATGACGCGCTTTACCGGGACACTGGGCTTGTGCTCAAACTTGGGCGCGGCTGGTGCGGCCGCCGTCACCGCCGCAGGCGTCGCGCCGAGCGGCGAAGCAAGGCCAACGCCGTTGCCCGGTGCTGCTGCCACGCCTTGGCCACTTTGCGGGCCCCGCATCGAGTCGACGAGCTTTGCGCGCGCGAGCTTGTCAATGTCGTCTAGCGTGAGATGACTTTCCTGCGAAACCGCCGCGCCGGCGACGAACATAAGCGCACCGAAGCAGGCGGCCCGTGCTGGCCACTTAGTTGAGAACATAGTATTTACCCTTCGCAGTGAAATGCACCCCGGTACCGTCGTCTTTCAGCTCAACGTCGAGGGTGTCCAGTGCCATGTTGTCGGGCAGGCGCGCGAGCAGCGCGCTTTGCCACTTGTATCCGTCGATCTGCCACGTGCCGCGCTGCACGAGCGGCCCCTGCACTTCGCCAGCCGTCGGTTGTCGCGCAATGAGACGCTCGGCGGGCTTGATATCAACGACGTAGCCGTGGCTATCGAGCGTGTCCGGCTTGGTGGAAAGCTTCTGCGGATCAGTCTGCAAGGTCTTGATGAGAGCCTGCTGAGTCGGCCACGTCGCTTGTTGGGCGAGCGCGACCCGTTCAGCGACGGTTACTTCAGGACCCCGCGCGGTCAGATGCCAACCGTCCGGGTTAAAGACGACCGGTCGCAACGACTCCGGCACGCGTGCGTCGAATTCCTTGAACGTGCCGCCCTGCCGCTTGTAGGTTGCGATGCAGGGGCCCGAGATCGTGCAGGACGCTTTCTGAAACTGCCATCCCGCAACGTTGGTTTCTTGCGCGCCAAAGCTAGCGAGCAGCTTTGGTGCAAGCTGATTGGCAAGTGGAGCAGGCGCGGCCAGCGTGCGCATGACAGCCGACTGGTATTCCTGCATGAACGTCGGCGGGGGTGCCGGCGGCGGAGGCGGCGGGTTGAGCATCTCAATCAACTGCTTGCCGCCGAAGAACACGGCAGCGAGGATGACGAGCAACGGCACCGTCGTGGGCACCGCCACCGGGACCTTCTTGATTAGCCCGACCTTGGGCGCAACGAGCAGCTCGCGAAGGTCGAACGATTCTTCGACCGCGTGCAGTTGCGCGCCGTAACCCAGGGTCGCCAGTTCAAGCCCGGCTTTTGCGCACCCATCCTCGATCTCGTCTCGCTTGTCGGCAAGCGCATTAAGTGCTACCTCCTGATCGAGCGAGACAGCGCCGCGCTGCACGAGCACCAAATGCACGCGCTCATCGTTCTGGATGAGAACGAGTACCGCCGGGCGCCGTCGGACGCGCTCCAGCGACGCAATACGAGCAGCGGCGGAGTACAGCTTGCCGCCCTTGCGCTGCGAAGGCTCCAGTTCGCAGAACCCGACGATGGTCTCGTCATTCGCCTTGTATTCGGTGTAGTGCGTCGCACCGGACTCCTCGACGTAGTGTCGGCGTTCGGCGCGGGCACCCTTAGCGGAGTAGGCGCGCCAGTCCAGCCCGAAGACGAGCTTGGCGCCTTTTTCTCCCGGTATGGATTCGAAGTGCAAAGGCATTTTTACCCCGCGCTCACATCGACGGGACGACGGTTGCCGTCAGCATGATCACTTGGAACGTACGACCCTTATTCCACGCGCCCGAAAGACCACCGATGCCGTTGTTGCTGCTGCCGTCATAGCGATTGCCCACTGCGCCGTACAGCACAACCGTCTGTCCATCCGACAGTGCAATGGTCTGGTCGTCCTTGTTGCCGATGATGTCGGGCAACTGGATCTGCTGCAGCGTGTCGCCCGAACCGGTGCTGATGGTTGTGAACGGACCATTCAGCTTCGAGCTATCGCTCCAGTACGACAGGATGATCTGGTTGTGGTCATTGACCGACGGCAGGATGTTCACGAAGTCACCGACCGTCACCGACCCAGGTTGCAGACCCGGCACGCCAGCAGTACCGCCCGAGATGGAACCGAGGCTAGGCGTTGTTGCAGCGAGGTAGCCCTTTGTCTCGAAGGATCCGATCGAAACCGGCAAGCCATTGAGCGTCATCTTCGTTTGGGTGTTGTCCTGAACCGTTTTGCCGAAGACGTTGAGGCCGCTGATGACTGCGTTGGTGCCTTCCATGGGCGAACCCGGCTTCAAGACGGACAAGCCCACGGTGCCGCCAATTGCAGTTGCCAACGACGCGGGCGAAGCAACCGAGATTGAGTAGCGCTTCAGGCCGTCCGAGATGCGGTTGAAGACGATGTCGGCGCTCACGCCGGCTTGCGACGAATTGCTCAGATCGACCTGCAGGGTACGGACTCGCAGAGCGACTTGACGGGTCGAGATCGCGTTCTCGCGCGCGAGCAACGCGCCCATGCGATCGACGGCTTCCTTGGTGTCGTGAACCATCACCAGGCGGCTTTGTGGATTGACCACGACTTCGCCGAGCGGCGATTTCAGCTTTTCCAGCTCCGACTGGATGATCGCAATCTGGTCAAACGTGCCGTCGCGTCCGGTCGACGTGATCGACGAGAAAGACCCGGTATTGCCCGACGTGCCGCCCGTGGTGCCACCGGATGCCTGGTTGCCGGTCGACGTATCCGTCCCTTTCGACATGGTGGACTTGATGGACACCTTGCCCGGGATCGCCGCGATCGTGAACGTCTTGGTGACGAACCGGCTGATGGAAATAGTGCTGCCATCGAACGTCCAGTCGAGGCCAAGGTTTTCCGTCACGCCACGCAGATATGCGCCTACCTTGCAGTTACACGCCTGCGCGTACACCGGCTCAACGTTGGACTTTGCCATCACTTGCGGCTGCATCGGGGCGCTCTGCCCGTTCCCGCCGTTGGTCTTCGGAATCAGCGCGTCGCGCGGAATGAACACATCCGGGCTCAGATGCACCGGATAACCGGTAGCCGTCGAAACGAGCGTGGCGATCTTGGACAGCGGCAGGTTGCCAGGAAAGACGACCGACTTTTCGCGGAAGATCGCGGGAAGTGTCGCTTCATAGGCGACCGGCACCAATCGGTCGCCGAGGAACGCGGTCGGCACTTCCTCAACGAGCGACATCGACTCTGGGCCATTTCCCATCGCGCGCGTGGCTTCAGCATTGGTCGCGTCATACGCATGGTTCACGTCCGATTGCGAGACAGCGCAGCCGGTCAGCGATGCAGCCACGAGAATGGCAACGGCAGATTTGATTTTCGTGAGACGCATGGCGGTTACTCTTGGCAGTTGGCTGCGCGTGCGACGACGCGGATAACGTTATTGGTGTGCTTGCAGACGCGCGTGGGCGTGCGCATGTGATTGGTCGCCTGCATCACTTGCGTGAGTACCGACTTGAAGTCCCCGGTGAACGTCGCGTTGAACTCGAGCGGCAGGTCGTCATCGATCTTCCAAGCGAGCTGCCAGCCCTGCTGCTGCAGCCAGCGATCGAGCGCGTTGCGCATGTTGATGTCCTGCGGCGTGATGGAAAAGGTCAAAAGTCCACCGGGAGCCGTTGCACCGCCTTGGGACGGCACAACGACCGGAGCGACGTCCAACGAGCCAACAGGTGACGGCGCGGCAGCACCCGGAAGCGCCGAAGGCGCAGCGCCACCGATCGCTGCCTTGAGCGCGGCAGGAGAAGCGGGAGCAGCGGGAACAACAGGGACCGCAGCCGCAACGTGCGCAGAAGGCGCCACCATCGCGAGCTGTGCGACCGGCGCCTTTGCGATCGGCGCGGACAGCAGTTGCCAACCGTCACCGGGCGGCGGCGCAAGGCGAGACTGATCAGGTTCCGCTGCGGCAAGACCCGATACGGTCGTCAGTGCAAGACACGCGAACAAGTGGGCCACCATGCGCGCGGTGCGATGCGTTTGAAGAGAAAAAGTAGGCGTCATGTTGGTCAGTTCGCGCGTTGCAGGCGGCGGTAAATGTTGTTGGCGTAGATGAGCTGCTTGTTCGAGGAAACGGCGTTGTAGGCACCGACCGCTTTCCATGTCGGACCGAACTGCTTGATGTTGGAAGCCAGGATCCATGTCCCGACGTAGGCGTTCACGCAGGCGTCGAACAGGTGTTGCCGAGTAATGCCGAAGCGGCCCAGTTTTGGTAACCATGACGAGTTGATCTGCATCAGGCCTATGTCCTCGCTCCCATCGGTATTGCGGTTCGTCACATACGGGCGCATTCCGGACTCTTGCTGTGCGATCGCACGCACCACTTGAACGCTCACGCGGTGATAGCGCGCGGCATCGTCAAGACAATCGGCATGCGCGTGGAACGAGACGGCTGCAAGGAGCAGCGTCGACACGCGAAGCAGTCGGCTCATGACGCGGGCCGATCGAAGAACCGCACATCATGTTTGCGCAGCACGTTGACGACGTTGCCGTCGGCGTTGACGATGAACTGGTCGGCGGTGCCGTTGAATTTGTAAAAGCGGCCCTTCTGCTCGCCCGAGCCCATGTGCGCCACGTCGGCGACCGTCACCTTGCCGACGGTGTCAGCGAACTTGAAGAACGTCGAACCGTTTTCATCAAACACGCTTTGCAGAGCGGCCTTGTTTGCCGTGTCGAACTCATAGACGGTTCCGGCGACACGGGCGACTTCGACCTTGTTGGTGCCGTTGGAGATCGTGAAACGCTCAGCGCGGTTGAACGTCACCACGTCGGTCGCGTCATCCCACTTCGGACGCAGCGACTTGCCGTCTTGTCCGGTCACCTTCAGCTCAGTAGCGGGCTTGGCGGAAAACTTGATTTGAATGTGGCTGTCGTCACCGTCCCGGATCGCCAGCGCGCCGAGCTTCGCTGCCAGGATGGACCCCGATGCGGCGGGCGCGTCCGCGTCGGCTTTTTTCGCGATATCTGTGATCGGGTCCGCACCGGCAGTCACGCTCGACGACGCGGCAACAGGACTTGCCGCGACCTGCGACACCGGCGCGACGTAGTTGACGGCCACCGACTGCGGAGCCGAGCGGCGAAGTGTTACATGGTGAGAGTTGAAATCGACGTCCGCGTACAGGTCAGAATTGGCCACCAGCCGATCGAGCGACTGCATCCAGTTTTCGCCATCACGCGTTCCGAAGCTCGTCGAGGTCGTCAGATCGATGTCTTTCTGTGCCGATCCGGTCCAACCTTGCGGCACCAGCGCTTTGACCAGTTGCGCGAGCGGCAGCGTGGCGTTCAAAGGCCGGGTGCTTTCGAGGCTGCTGCGCGGTCCGATCAGCGCAAGGCGGCCCGAGAATCCGGAAAAACCTGAAGGCGTGTCGCTGCGCGCCTTGTCGCCAATGAAGCGATTTGCCTTTTTCCAATAAGCAGTGGCGCTCGAGCCGCCCGCCGAGTAGCGGATCACCTCGGGCGTGCCCGGCACAACGATGTACGGTCCTTGGCTATGTCCACCGTCGACGCGCAGGGACTGCCCGGCACGCGGCTGGAAGTAGGTGTCGCTGCCATCGTTGAAGACGAGCGCCGGCCGCTCAAGCACGTTGCCCGCGATCTCATAGTCAAAGTCGAGCGGGTCCGTGCCAGCGGCCGCTGCATTGAGCGTGACTGCGGCGAGCGCGATAGTAAGAAGAGAGAGCGTGTGCTTCATAGACCGCGTTCGATTTGGGAAAGGTGCTTCACGAAGCGCGCGAGGTATTCGCGGCCCGGGGCGGGATTGGCGCTGTGGTAATACGCGACGGCCTTCACCGCGGAGTGCGTGAGGCGGTAGTTCTCGTTGAGGATGTCTTCGGCGACGCGGATGTTTGTCGCCGGTGCGAGCGCATCCCAAGCACTCGTGAAGCGCTTACTGTGGTATCCCCAGTTCACTTGCATCAGGCCAATGTCGAAGTCCGAACGGCCGTTGCCGATGAGGTATCGAATGGCTCGGTACGCGTCCTCGCGCGTGCGGAAGAAAAAGCCCCGGCCGGCGACGTTCAGTGTCCACGGCCATGCGCGACCGTTGTAGGCCGACTCATTCAGCGCGATACCCGCGAGAATCTTCGGATCGACTGACGCATGCATGACGTCGAATGGCGCTTGCGCGGACGCGCAGGCCCAGCCACCTCGCCGCTCTGCGATGCTCCCTTGTGCGTCATCGGTAAGCTTCGCGGGGCGCAGCCACCCGGCTTTCACGAAAAGGCTTTCGAGGCTGACCGGCGACCCATCGATGCTCACGGCGACGCCGCCAGCAGCAGCTTCGACTGTTTGGCCTTCGAAACGGTTAGCCCATGCGAGGAACGGCTTCAGCCCGCAGGTGTAGACCGGCTCGCCCGGCAGTTCGACGATTGCGCGCTTTACGCCGTCGTCGAGCACAATCCGCGTCGGGCTGATGATCGAATCGATGATTGCAGCATGGGCGCCGAACGCCATGACAGACAGGCATGCCGCCGCGAGAGCCTTACTCATGGTACGGCTCCATCACGATGTCTTGGGTGACCTGCACCAGAAACTTCTGGCCGGGTTCCACCGTGATCGTCGGCGGGATATTCTGGTTGCGCTGCATGACGGTCTGGGCCGTCGCTGCCGCGACCTGCCCTGCCGTGTCGCCATACGTAGTGACGCCGTTCGGCGTCGCGGTCGTCGCCGTCTGCGAACTGCTGTCGAAGGCCTTCAGCAAAATCGCAGTAATGAAGCCCGCGCCGAAGATTTTCAGGAAGTGGTTGTTCACGTCGCCCGAAAACCCGGCGTAGCCGTTCTGGTCCGCACCCTGCATGCCGTTGAGCGGCACGCTCTTGCCGTTGGGCAGACGCAGACTCGTCGAAGCGACCAGCAAGCGCTCTTGGCCAACTTTGACGTCCGCGCTGTACATGCCATTGATGAACGCGCCCTTCGGGATCATCAAGCAGTCGCCGCCCAAGCTGTCGTACACATCCTCATCGACCATCAACGCCACGCGACCCGGCTTGTCCGAGTTCAGCCCCTCCACCGTCTTGACGTGGATGACGTGCGGCGGCGTCAACGTGCAACCCGTCGACCGGCCATTGAAGGTTGTCCGTTCGATGCCGCCGCGCGAACCCGCATCGCGCAGGAAGGCGCGGTCGCGATCTTCCGGTGCTTGGCCCTGCTTCGCCAAGGCAATCGCCATCGCATCGGGGGTGTTGGCTCCCGCAGCGTTACGGGCAGCTCGTACCTCGTCCAACGAAGGGACGCCAGCGGGCAGTACGCCGGTCGCCGAGTTCGCCGAACGCGACGCGCCTGCCTGCTTGAAAATCGAGGACGTATAGATCGCGTCTTGCGCCGCTTGCCGGGAAAGCTCGCGCGTGTCCGTGCTCGAGCCTTTGACTTCCTCCTGGAAGTCCGCGCCGGTTAGCATCGGCTTGACGGCGGGCTTCGGAGCCGCTGCTTCAGACGCTGCACGCGCAGCAGCCTCCGACGCCGCTGCGTCGCGCTGCTGACGGATCATCTGGTCGATGTCGTTGTGGTTCGCGGCAGTCGGCGCTTCCGTACTCGACTTCAGCGCGGTCGCCTTCTTAATGCGGGCGTCTTCATCGGCCTTGTTCGTCGCCTGTAGCTGATAGTAAAAGCCGAGGCCACCGATGACGACAGCAGCCAGAATGCCGATGCTCATGATCGCATTACGGGGCGTCTTGCCTTTGACGAGTGCTTCTTGCTCCGCGCTGGGCGTAGCCGAGTCCGGTTTCTTCGCCACGATCAAAACACCCCGAACAGGCGGCGGCCGCGCGTCACCGTGACCTCATCCTTGCCGGAACGCAGGACGATCTCGTCGGCCAGACGCTGCAGGACGAGGAAGTCTCCGCGGCGGATGAAGTTCGCGACGACGTGATCGCCGTGGTCGAGAATGAACGGAACCGGCCACTCCTGCGCTTTGGCAGGCATGCGCATCCAGACGGCGTGGCCGTCGTCGAAGACAGTCTCCGGCGTGAACTCGGCGCGGCCATCGACGCTGTAGTCCCAGTTCAGCTTGTCCGGCGCAACGCCGATGCTTCCTGACTCCGCACCACCGCGGCCGCCAGTCGCCGTCGCGTCATCGCGTGCGCTGACGCGGGCCATTGGCGCGCGCGGGTATTGGAAGCGCACGGTCTGATAGAACATCCCGCCCGCCGGCGACGCGATAAGCGTGAAGTCGTACTCGCGCAAATTCGTCGTCAGATGCAGCGTGTTGACTAGATCGGCCTTGTGCGGCTTGATGAACACGTGGTTCATCTTGTCGTCGTCGATCTCCCACTGGACGCTGTCGCCCATCGCGGGGTCAGCAATCAGCTTCTCGCCCTTCTCCAGTTCGATCGTCGTCAGCTTGAGCGGTGCGGTCAGCACGCGGTAGATCTGGTCGCGGCTGTACGGGAAGACGCCGATGCGCGCATCGCCCGGCATCGTCAAAGGATCAGCGCCGCCGTTGAACGGATTGATCGGGCTCATCGGGTCGCCTGCGACCATCGCGGCATTGAACGCCGAGTCGTTCGTGGCTTTCTTGGCCGCAGCCGGTTGGGTATGGAACGCTGCGCACGCAGCGAGAACGCACATGCCGATGACCGGCCGTTTGTTGAGAATGGTTGCGGTCATGCTTATGCGGTCCGCTCAAGGCGGAAGAACGGAATGAAGATGCCGAAGGGGTTCGTCGTCAACGCCTGCTCAGCGGTGGGCGCGACGATCTGATATCGCAGCGTGAGCGCGTATGACTTCACGTCCGGCTTACCCGTGGCGCCCGCTTGCGACGTCGTAGTCGTGAATTCGACAAGTACCGTCGAGTCTTCAAGCAAGGCGATGTTGCGCACGTCGACTTCGCGAATCAGTTTCGGGTTTGCCGTGATCTGCTGGAACGGTGTGTCGGCTTTCAACCAGTCGCGGAATTGACCGGCTGCTGCGCCGATCATTTGCGCCTTGACCGAGTTGATGTTGGCGGTCATGCGCGAAGTCTCGAGACGGTCCGACAGCACCGGCTCGATCGTGAACCAGCGAACGGCCATCTCTTTGACGGTCGTGCGCACAGCTTGCGAGTCGGGCTTGTAGGCGACAAGCTCGGTCACGATCGGGTGACCGCCGGTATCGGCCGAGACGCCCACAACGCGAGTAACCGAAGGCGGAGGTTGCCGTGTCCATACCGCGCCGACGGCAATCACGGCAAGGCCGAACGAGATCAGCATCCAGCGGTTAGCTTCGAGCTTAAGCTTCGTGCTTGTCTCGAAGATGACTTGGCTCGGATCTTCCTCCGCGTACATGCCAGGAGCCGTAGACAGCGCGGCCCGACGCTTGTTTTTAAAAAGACGCATGGCAACCCTTTATTAATGGTCACCATTGAAACAGCACGAGCGTCCTCCGTTTTTCCGAAAGGAGGCCAATTTCGCACGCCATTTCCATTGTCTGGCGCACACTTGACCTCAAGAGCGTGAGCGACCAGCGTGCAAATCGCACTGGACGCAACATTTCATAATACGAAAAGTTAGCCGACTAAGGGGGGTGTGAATATCCGGATCATTTTGTAACAAGACTTTTTTGCTTTAGAATCAGGGCATTAACGAAATGTCCACCCGCAGTGGGACGCTCTCCGGAGAGCGTCACTCTTCGTCCACGGACCCGTTTGAGGCCTTGTCTTAGCGAGCCAGAACCTGCCGTGCCCGGGCATGTGTCCAAGGCGGTTGAGGCAAAACACCACCGTTTTGGTCAGCGTCACGGCGTGCGGCCGGCGCGACGGCAGGCATCCGGTGCTCGAGTATTGCCGAAATTACCTCGCGCATTTGGCAAAACAGGCTAGAACTCCTACGCCCAGCGGCGTCGATCCTCACCACGCCGTACTCCTCGACGGACCAGACGTCTCCATTAGCCCCGGCAAAGGACTTCCCTGCCAAGGCCCGCACCCGTTCCGTCTCCAGTTCCTCTTTTGCTCGCTCATTCCTCTTGTGGGCGGCCGCCTCCTCATCAGCGTTCATCCGAATGGCAAGGAACGAATAATCAATCGGCCGATGCAACAGCGCTTGTAGGTAGGCGAACGCATTCGACACCTTAAGTGATTGCAGCTGTTTTTGGGCGTGTTTTACGACGTCTGAGAGCAAGTGTCCGCGCTCCCGCGCCCGCTTCATCAACGCGCAGACTCCAAACGGAGTTAGCAGCCGTCCCTCTACTAGCCAGCGAAAGTCGGCCGGCAATGAGACAGGCTTTTCAATTTTCACGTGTCCTGAATCGCCCTGTTGTCTCTTTGAAAGATTATTTGGGTTCGCTGTTTACGTATCGCAGCGGTGCGCATCGGCTTCACGGCGGTCCGCCTGTTTTGGTTGCTTCCGGCCTCTCTGCGCGCGGGAGACCGAAAGCTGACTATCCAAACTGCGTGAACCGATCCTGCTGATGGAGGTCATCGAGGCCTGTGCGTTGCGAACAATGATGCCTGCGCCCTTCTCGATACACGGTCGCACGATTGATCCGCATTCAGATGCGATTGTCGTTCCGCATTGAAAACGCCAAAGGGTCGGCGATTCACCGCCGTGAAAAAATCGGCGCGAAGAAGTGGCTACGCGCAAAAATGCGGAAACGGAGTGCGCGCCGTACTGATTGATGCAAAAAACCCCACAGAAGAGGTAGCTCAGATTGACGTCGGCGGCCATCGAGTTAGTGGTCGTCGCGCGGGCGAAGAAGAACGGCGAGGGGAATATGTGCAGCGTTGGCCTATGCCCCCGAAAGGCTGAAGAAAGCCTGACACCTGCCTGAAGGTCGAGTTTGACGTCGAAGAACAGGGTTTACGCAGGGTGGACGTCGAAGAATTGCCTTGGCAGTCGAAGCGGGCGAGTGGGGGTGCGATGAATCCGCCGATCTGCGACTCACCTCCTGCAGCAAACGATGCTTGTTCGGTCCTTGCTGCGCGAGGCGATGCTTGCAACGAACCAGCGGACGTTTAGTTTTGCAAGTCAACCGAAGTTGCCTTGGTTACTCTGCGTAAGCACGATCTTCGAAGCTGCAGTTGCACGTGCTGTACTGTGTTGCACACGCGGTATCTTGCGACTTTACCCGCTCACATATCTCTTTTCGGGAACCCGGCCGCCTTGTTAAGAGGCGAAATTTACAGCATGTCGGTTTTTCGAGTCATGCCGGCTATCGTTGCCTTCGAACGGAAACGGTTCCGACGTTGCGTTTGAACCGAACGTTCATGACCGCCACCTGAACGAGCGCTGCGATCTCGCTGGCACCCGCCAGTAGCTCTTCGGCCTCGTCGAGCTTGACCTTGAATTCCAGGACCATTGCACCGTGGTCTCGGCGTACCGCCAGTTCCACTCCCTGTTCGGGCCGTACCTGAAGCAGATTCGCTACGATCTCATCAATTGTCCTTCGCCGAGGTGCGCTCAACATTTTGTTTGCCCGTGCAGCCATCTCCCGTTCGCCGATTGCCTTGCGAATCTTGACGAGCGTAGCACCGAGGCCGTACGTGATGCGCTTCAATTCGAAAAGTTGCAGCACCTCAGAAGGCAGCTTCGAGATCGCGATCGCCTTTGAAAGACGGGTCCGCTCCCACGTTGGGCACGCGGCCACAGCAGCTACCATCGACGTCCATCGCCCCTCCTCAATTCCTCGCTTGTACTCAGTAGCAAGTGCCAAAGGCGAGATCGGGGAGACGATTCTTTGGGGTCGGCGCACTTGTCTGTCGTCGAGACGATCGACGATTTCGGACCACGACAACCCGAGAGGGTCAATCGCCATTGCACGCTGACAAAGCACGTCGGGCCCGTGCTTCCGTGAAAGTCGGATCAAGTGGCGAGCCGTCTCGGGCCACACGCCCGCCGTTTCAAACAGCGCCAATATCGGCGTCGGCAGTTTCGAAACAGTGATGGCACGGCTCAATGCTCCAGCGGCCACTTTTGGCGTAAATCGCGCGAAGGCAGCAACCGCTTGCCGGCGCGTATTCCACGAAGTGCCAAGGCCCGCCTGATAGAGTTCGGCCAAGGCAAGCGGGTCGCGAGATATGGGAGTTCCAGCTAGTGCAGTCATTCTTTCCTGTCCCGTTAGTGCGACGATTATCTGATGTAACCGGTGCGCGCAAAGGGCCGAAAGGCGTCAATTTTACGCTTCATTTCACGCATTTTTTAGTCAGGCATTTCGTCATAATTCTGCACGAAAGTTATCTTGGGCGACGGAATGGCACGACCAACGAACGTGTCAGATGCTTGCGTGCCGGGCGGAGAGAACCGGCCTTCTGAGGCGGCGACGCTCCCGAACCGGGCCACGAGGCGCAGGGTGTTAAGTCGGATGGATTCGCCGTGCGCAAGTCGTCGGCAGCGCAAATCGCTGTTCGCTCCTTTTTGGAGCGTCGACGTACTCACGGCGTTGCCCGCGTGGTGCGCCGGTCACTCTTCACGCGGAGCGCGCAATCGCGATCGCCCTGCGTACGCGAAAGACTTAAAGTTCTTTCGAATAACTGTCGCACACTCCCGCTCCAGCGAGCTTCTCCAGTAAATGTAAACTTGCGACGCCGCTCGTTTCCCACTATGCTGTCGGAAATTCAACACCTATCGTTTTTTTCTCATCCGAGTGTTGAATACCACAATGGGAGCAGTAGATGACCACGGCCGCTCGGGCACGCCCTGATAAGACCTCGCCGACGATGCAACTTCAAGTCAAGCACGCGCCTAGGCGGATTCCGCTGGCCGGGATCAAGGACATTGCTCAGAGCGCCAGCGACATGCTGGTTGATGTTCGGGAGAGCATGCTCGCTCCGCATCCTCGGAAAAATCCGCCGGTGTTTACTACTGCTCAAGTTGGTGACCTTTGCCGCGTCGATCGACAGCGTATGCATTATCTGGCTCGTACCGAGACAGATCTTCCTCAAGGCACTCTGCGCCATAGCCGCAGTCGCGAGTTTACACTTGAGGAAACAAGAGTTTGGATCAACCGAATTGCCCCTTTTGCCAAACGTCCCGTCGGCGTGAAAGCGAAAACCATCGCCATTGGAAATTTCAAGGGCGGCGTTAGTAAAACGACCACCGCAATGACGTTGGCTCAAGGCCTGACGCTTTTCGGCCGGCGAGTACTTCTCGTTGACCTTGACCCACAAGCGTCGCTTTCTGCCCTGCACGGAATACTAGCGGACAGCGAGGTTGCAGATGAGCATACCGTTCTTCCTTTGATTTACGGCGAGACAGACAGTCTTGAGTACGCGGTGCAGTCAACGTACTGGGATGGTATCGACTTGATCCCGGCGAGTGCTGCGTTGTTTGGAGCGGAATTCTTCCTGCCGTTCAAACAGTCGAAGGAAAAGAACTTCCAATTCTGGAATGTTTTGAATAGTGGTCTGAAGTCGCTTCTTGACAAGTACGACGTTGTCATCATCGATACGCCCCCTGCCCTCTCCTATCTAACTATCAATGCTTTCATGGCTGCCGACGGCCTGATTGTGCCGACGCCCCCCAGCGCACTCGACTACGCATCATCAACGCAGTTTTGGAGTCTGTTCTCGGATTTGTCGCAGAGCATGCAGGAAGTAGCGCCGCAACTCGACAAGAGCTTCGACTTCATCAATGTGCTACTTGCAAAAGTAGACCAAAGCCAAGCAGCAACACCAATTGTTCGAGATTGGATCAACAAAACTTACGAAAGTCTGGTACTTCCTGTCGAGATACCTACGACTGCGGTAACTCAATCAGCGGCAGCGGAATTTGGCACGGTCTACGACATCTCAAAGTACCAAGGGAGTCTAAAAACGTACCAGCGAGCTAGGGAGGCATATGACCGTCTTGCTGAAATCGTGGACCAACAGATTGTCACGCTCTGGCTTGCTGAATCGGAGGCCAAATGAGTATCAAGGATCGGCTTGCAGCGAAGGCAGCGGGAATTGGCTCCAATCCCCGCTCACCGCGGCCTGAGCCAGAAATTCCGAGCAGACCGAAGACTGCCCCTGGACAGTTGATGGCTTCTCTTCCTCTCCTAGCCGAGAAAGAGAGGGAGCTTGAGGTGCTACGCACGCGAATAGAAGAGTTGGAAGCAGGTGCTACGGGTGCCTCCAGCGACGAAATTGCGCGTCTAAGAAAAGAGCTTGCCGATGCTCAACAATCTGGGGCGGCGATCGACATTCGTCTACTCGACTTGCACGAGGTGCCAGGAAGGCGACGACATATGCCGCCGGAGAAATATGCCGAGCTTCGGGAAAACTTGCGGCACAACAAGCTCATTCATCCAATTGTGGTTCTTCCGCGGTCAGAGGGTGGGTTTGAAATTCTGTCAGGTCATCACCGGACAGACGCGTTACGAGAACTGGGTCGCGAGTCTGTCCGATGTGTAGTTGTCGACGCGACCACAGAGGAAGCTGACGAAGGTGCGTTCTTTGCGAATCTAATGCAATCGGATCTTACCGACTATGAGAAGTATGTCGGGCTAAAGCGGTTTCAACAGAAGCACGCTAACTTGAAACAGGCGGAGATCGCCGGCCGAATTGGGATCAGTCAATCGTACGTGAGCCTCTTGCTTTCATACGATCGCCTACCCAATGCAGCGCGTGCAGTTCTTGAAGCGAACGTGGGCATCGTAGGTGCCACCGCGGCGGCTGAACTTGCCAGTCTCTCCGAACTTGGAAAGAGCGAGCGTGTAGTGGAAGCCATTCTTCAAGTTTCCGTTGGAAAGCTGGACCAAGCGCAAGCAGTACGCTTTGCAAAAGATGGGGACAGAACAAAGGTTGCGAAGCCGTTAGCTACGACGTTCAAGGTGAAGGCGGGCAAAAGCACCTGGTGTGACGTTCGTCGCGCAAAGAACGTTATGCGGATTGAGTTCCAGTCCGAGGAAGTTGCCCAGTCGGTTCAAGAGGCCATCAAACGAACGCTGGAAGGTCTTGCAAGCGCCGCAACGAGCGATCTGCACGTTGAAAAAGGCTAACTCACTGATTTTTAAAGGTATGAGACTCTAATTGACTGGAGACTTAACAATGTAGTTTCAGCGACATCAAAACAAAAGCCCTCGGCGGGAACCGAGGGCTTTTGAAGGTATGGCTGCGAGAGCCTAACCGCACACTCACCGGCGGGAACCGGAAAGTGGTCACTACGCACAGACCTGAGTGTAGCGAAACGCGATCTGCAGTCAAGCAAATTCAATCCATTTTTTAATGGACCGCTCGACATGTCTATCGCGCAACGCTTCGTTGCTAGCGAGGGTGAAACACACCCCGAAGATTCGGCTGCCCTCACCGCTTTTCGCTGTGACTCGACGAACCTGCCTTGGATCATCTTCCGGGCGGCATTTCGCGCCGCGCACATCGAACAGATTCCACCGCGCGCCCGCGCCGTCCTCTCCGCCCTTGCGCGAACCGTCGACGCGGCTAAACCGTTCGGCGCCATCTTTGCACGCCGTGAGCTCCTCACCGGCCGCGCGCTGCAGTCCATGCGGACGTTCTATCGCAGCCTTGACGATCTCGAGGTCGCCGGACTTATCGAGCGACGTCCGCAGGCCCGCTATGTCGATGCCGGCCTGTTTGGTCGCGCCTACCTTCATCTCACCGCGCATGCCGCAGCTCTCCTCGGCCTCATTGAGAGCTCCCCCGTGCACGAGAACGAAACCGTCCGGGCGCCCTTTTCAACCGCGCTCGCATTGACCCAGCCTTCTTTGCCTATACCGTCTGCCAAGGTGGCAGACGGTGGAATATATAAGGATCTAAGCCCTTCTATTATTCAAAAGAGACAACCGGGCCAGTTGCCTGCGGACCTTCAGCGCCTGCGCGCCCTGGGTCTTTTTGATTTCTTGATCTTCAAACTGATGCGCGAGGCGCGCGAGCACGGCAAGCGCCTCTCCGACGTCGTTGAAGCCACCTGGGACCACCTGAAGCTTGCCAAGGCACCGATCAACTACCTGCGCGCCCTGCTCCGCAACCCGGTCGATTTCGCCCTCTTGGTACGCCGTCGGAACGACGAACACCATGCCGAGCAAGCACGCACGCAGCAGCGCGTTGACGCCCAAGCCATTGCCCGCCAACATGCCGGTCGCACGTTTATCGACGTCAACGAATCGCGCCTGTTCGTGATCGGGGCCGGTGGTGACTCGCTGACGATCTTCAGTCTCGCGGAGCGCATCGGCCGCCAGGCCGCCGGATGGATGCCGTCGTTTGCAACGGCGCTCACATCTGGCAAACTTCGACCAGCTACCGCGCTAGATCTCGAACGCTTCGCCCATGCGCAACGGGAAGCGTTAGGCAAATCCCAGTCTTGCGCGGCACCGATGGCGCACGCAAAGCCTCCAGTGACGGGCGAGGTACGGGAGCACATCGCCGGCCTGCGTAAGCTCCTGAAAGTGCGGGGGGCGGGCGCATAACGCGGTCAACGCATTGGGGACCAGATGAAGCGAATCGTGCGAACTCACCGCTTGCGGACGGACACGCGGGGCAGGTCATCTGATGGCACGGAAAAACTGCAACTGCCAATCTTAGCCACCGGCGTGCGGCGGATTGCCTGGACGCCTAGCAACAGCGAACGCTGAAAAGCCCTTCGGCAAGCCAGTATCTCGATAGCCAACGCACGATCTCAGCAAGGCGAGGGCGTGATCGGGCGCGACGCGATCGTCGAGCGCAATTACAACGGAGGCGAAGCGTGCAGCCAATGCGGCCGAGAGTCGGCAAAACGCCACAGACCGATGTGGACGCGCATGGAAGACCGGTGCGCGAATGTGTCTATCGGCTTCGAGGAACATAGCTGACTGATAGCTCAAACGTCGTCGCAGTCGAGAAAGCGAAGTCCCCTCGGCGGGCGGGGGCCACGATACAGGACGATGACCACGCGCAAATGGGCGCCCAGCCGGCGCCGGGTCGCTCCCAGTCTCGCCGACGCGACTTCGCCCGAAGGCTCACTTGTCGAGCATTAACGCGTGCGTGGCCTGCCAGCAGCCGCAAACGCCGAACAGCGGGCGCATTTGCGCTAAACCGGCCAAGCTGTCGGAGCACCAGTACGGGGATTTCAGCTCCACCATCGCTTGCCACGTGTGCGGAGAATCTGCGCTTTCAGGCGAACCGCGCGAGCGCCGGCCCGGTGGTGCGTGGGGGCGGACGACAAAGTGGGCCCGGCGGGACGTGCCGTGAAGTCACGGCACGACGTCTGCCTACCGGTACAGGTCTAGTGAACGAGGAAAAGCAATCAAGCTCGGCGGCACTGACCGGATCCAGCGGCCAGCCGGCCCCGTGCAGCGGCTACGCCGGGTAGCCCGAGTGTTAGCGATCGCAGTGGGCAGCGCGTTGCAATGCGCCAGGGTGGTCGCGTCGAGCCTCACGTAGGACCGACGCGGTGCCGTATCCAAGTGGAGGCCATTTGAATCGTCTCTGGCTCCTGGACGCCGGTCACGGAACCGTCACATCCTTCCACCTCGGTTTTCCGTTTGCGATGATCGATGGCGGAGGGGCGTGCCGGCGCGCCTCGCTCCGTCGAACCATCGTTCCACGCGAGTGCCGGAGCCCAACCGACGGTCGCCCACGGCGACACACGCACGCCGTCTTTGGCTCGGCCTCGGGCGAGCCAGATGAGGGCGAGCGACGCTCGTCAAACCTGATAACTTATGTTAGCGGGATAGGGCTGCGCACTCACCTGTGGACAGTCTGCCTGCCATGCATCATCACCCTTCCGCCGACACCACCGAGACACAGGAGCCGAGGGCGCCTTTGCTCAGTTGCGTTACTGGCGATGGCCGATCAAGATAGCGTCCGGCGTTCGCGAGGGCGACGCCGTGCTCAACTTTTTAGGTCACACAAAAATGGCAACCGGGACGGTCAAGTGGTTCAAGGACGACAAGGGTTTTGGCTTCATCACGTCCGATGGCGGCGGTGAAGATGTGTTCGCGCACTTCTCGGAAATCCGCGCTGAGGGCTTCAAAACGCTCAAGGAAGGACAGAAGGTGACGTTCGACGAGAAGATGGGGCCGAAGGGCAAGCAGGCGGCGAACATCAAGCCGGCCTAACTCGTCGCGCCCCGGCGACCGCGCGGTTGTCGGGGCGTCGGCAGGGCAGACGCAGAAAGGCGTTCGACCGAAGCCAAAATAACAGCGAAGGCGAAGGGTTTAAAAAGTGAGAAACCCTCACTTTTTGTCCAGTCGTGAAACATATGTCGTCGTTTCAGAGTCCGCGCTATCTTATTGATTATTTGATGTATACCTCCAAAATATTGCTGTGAACGGTGAGCTGTTTCACGGTGTCGGGGCACCAACGCGCTTCGAACCTGCTTGCGACCTCGATCGTGATCATCAGAACAGCGGAAAACTCGCGAATCGTATTAAACGACATATATTCTGTAGCGTTTGATACCTCGGCTGTCGCGTCGCCTTCGCCGCAAGCAATCATCGGCGCTCGCCTCATCCGCAAAGCGCAGCAATGGCGAAGTGCGGACCCTCAACGCGTGGCGTACTGGGCACTTCTCGTAAAACTTGACGGCGCGGCTACGACGAGTCCGCTGTGATCAGTGCGGACCGTCTCCTTCGCTGGCGCGCTGAGCGCCTCGCGTTTGAACGCGTTTGTCTCGCTTGAGGCGTTACCGGTCGCAGCGGCAAAGCGCTCGGGCACGCCGACCTCGTCCCGCTGCATTCCGACCTTTCTACGCCCGCCGGCGAATTCCTGACGTGATGCGGTGGTCCAAACCGAAGTTCACGGATTGCCGCATGCGCCCTTGCGCCGACGACATGTGCATTTCAGATTCAAAGCGATGGACGACGGCCGGCCTGCTTCAAGTCGTCGCCGAACCGAGACAGGGAGACGAAAGATGCAGAACGGCAGTCCGCCGCGACGGCGCGTGACCTACGAGAAAGGGATTCAGACCAGCGGCTCAGGATGGTTCGCCCGATTACTCGCGATGCTTCTGAGCGCGATCGTCCTCGTTGCGGCCGCGGTGCTGTCGATGGTGCTGCTCGCCGTACTGTTTGGCGTCGGCACGATCGTCTTCGGCTATTTCTGGTGGAAGACACGCGCGCTGCGTCGGCAGGGGCGAGGATTCGGCGACGACGGCCGGACCGTCGACGTTGAGGTCGTCCACCAGGACGCGCCCGATAATAATTCCGCGAAACGCTGACGATCGATTGTGCGCGCCTCTAAGCCATCCGCCTTTTCCACGGATCTAGCCTCGCCTCCGACTGTGGTGGAAGCAATGAGGCTTTGAAGCAAGTCATGCCGAACCCGTCATCGACCGTCACGGACGGCTGGCAGGTTTCGTGGAGCGCAGCGGGGACGCCCGCCCGTTGGTCGCGAAGCGTTCGAGTCTTTCGCGTGCGCCAATATGAACATGCCGCGGCGCATGCGCGAGTTGACGATCAGACTCACGCAGCACCGCCTCGAAAAGCGGGAGGTCCTCGGCACCGAGCATCCAGGCACGCCCGCTTTCGGCACGTTCGAGACTGCGCTCAATGGCGACCTCGACCCGCGCGTAGATCATCAAGTCCGTGTCGCCAAAGCCAGCGTCCTGCACGTAGAAGCTGAGGTAGACGAGCCGAATCAGTTCGTTGAAAAGATACGCGGAACCGGCGCCACTTCTGCAGGCGGCGAAGCTCAAATGGTTCACCAGAGAGATTTCTCGCGCCGCGCACTCGTAGTAGACGAGAGTGAACCAAACCGTGGGAGGCAATTTCGGTTGACTTGACCAACGTCATCGACGGCGTGACGGCGTAGCAACCAATCGGATATGGCGCTTTGTATCTGAAGTTCCGGCGAAAAGAGATCAGCGAGCCCCCCCGGCGCGCTGGCCGTTTCAACTACGCTGGCGACGTTGCCAACCGATCGGAGGTGCTATGCGACTGATCATCGAGGCCCGCGTAGAGGGCGGGGAAGCGCGCGCGACTGATGCGAGGGTTGTTGCTGTGGTGGAACGAAAAGACCGCAGCCTCGCCGACCTGGGGCTCACACTTGCCGAAGGTCGTGCCTTGCTCGCCGAGGTTCAATCGTTTCTTGTGCCGGAGCAGACTGCCGGATGGATGAAGAGCCAAATGGCTTGTCACCGGTGCGGCTCGATGCTGGCCCACAAGGACGCCCGATCGATCGTGCTGCGAACCGTGTTTGGCAAGGTCGACGTGCCGAGTCCGAGGCTGTGGGCGTGCAGCTGTGCGGCAGGGCAAGGGCAACCGCGCCGCTCTTTGAGCCCGCTGTGCAAGGCCGTTCGCCAGCGAGTGACCCCGGAATTGGAGTACCTGCAGGCTAAGTGGGCTGCTCATCTACCGTACCGTCAGGCCACTGAGCTGCTTCGAGAGGTCCTTCCACTGGACAAAGGGATTTCTTTTGGTAGTACTCGCCGTCGAATCCTCACCGTCGGCAGCGCGCTGGACGCGCAGATCAACCGCCATATCGTGTCTGGACCAAAACCGGTCAGCGGAGAGCAGGTTCGCGAATCGACCACCGTCGGCTGCGTGAGCGTCGACTCGGCGTGGCTGAGCTTCAGCAGCAGCCCCAAGAGCCGCAAGGCCATGCGCGACCTTGCGGAGCTGAAATCGCCTTGGTCGCAGAACTTGCCGCGGGATCGACATGTCAACATCGTTGCGGGGCGTGCAACTCTCTCTGATCGCCCCCCGCGTCTCTACGCGTACGTGCATAAGCTAGTGCCGTCGGCGCCCGCACGGCTGGACCAATTTCTCCTCGCAAGCGGCGTGGCTCCGGAAGAGCGAGTCACCGTTATCAGCGATGACGCTGGCGAATTCGGCAAGGCTGTGGACGGCAGCCAGCTCGCCAGGGGAAGGATCCTGGACTGGTTTCATATCGCGATGAAGTTCAAGACCGCCAAGAAATCAGTGTTTGGAAGCCAGACGGTGGAGCCTCACGAGCGAATCGCTATCGAGACAGAGATCGATCACGCCAAGTGGCTGGTTTGGCATGGAAAGGGCCGGCAATCGGTCTCCCGTATCAAGGCCCTGGATGCCACGCTGTTGGCAAAGGAAGGCTACGAGTACTCGACGTTATACTGGAACCTTTACGGCAGTGGCTGGCCATTGCCGGCATGTCGAGTGCCATCAGTTCCATCGTGGTGCTGTTGGTGCAAGGGTTGAAAGATCGGGTCACTCACCGACATGAGCGGCGCGACGCGGCCCTCGAAGTGGTGATCTCGCTTGAGGGTTACGCCCGCGTCTGCCGCGCCATGATGCATCGCGCTGACTGGGCGCGTGACGAGTTGAACAGAACGGGCAACCGCGATGCCGTGAAAAGCGCCATGCTGCCAGCGTTTCTGTTTCCCGAAAAAATCCAGTGGCGACGACTCGGCCATCGCGTCGTGTCCGATTTGCGTGACTTCCCGGCCAGAATACATGCGGGTCGTGAAGATCTCGGGTCATTCGCCGACTATGGCGACCCTGTCGCGCTTTGCGAGGAAGTGAGCGTCGAGTGCGCAAAGGCAGCACGAGATGCGCTGGCGCTGGCGCGCGAGACGCGGAAAAAACACGGATGTGTGCCGTGGCGGCCGGGCGCGAAGGATGCCGACCTGAACCGCGAGCTCCTGACCTTCATTTCGGCCGCGGAGGAGAAACGCGACGCACGCGGCAATCGCCAGACGATGAGCGTCGGACCTGCGATCATCTCCGAAGCGGCTGGGGCGGATTCCCGCATCGCGCTGCAGTGAACGCACGATCCGAATGGTAGACCTGACGAGATGCCTGTCTCCAAAAAGCGCAGATCGCCCAAGACACCGACGCGTGCACAATCGAAGCGCTTTCTGCTTCCCATGCCGCGGCAGGAGGCCGACGCGCTGTGTCTCCAGTCACGGATTGCGCTCGAATCGGTGCGAGGAGGCCGCGCCGGAAGTCACGAGACGACCATCCTCGCGCACACGGTCCTGCTGACAAGTTTCCTTACCGAAGCAGGACACGGTGTGCTCGATCTGTCATTGGTTCGTCACGTCGAAGAAGCTGTGCTCGCGATCCTCGATGCAGGCAAGGCAACCGGCGAATGGAACTTCGACGAGACATTTGTCGAGTCGCTGACCACCATCATCAATGAGTACGACCGCCAGATGAGAGAGGTGCGATTCGGTCAAGTCTTGGCAGCCACCCAGCGTCTGGATCGGATGTTCGCCTCGGTACGCACGGCCCGTTAAGCAGGAAGTCGGCTAATCCAGCTCTCCCTTGTATGAGAGGAGCACTGGAGCGACGCTGAACCTGCAACCGTACTGATCGATTTGCAGCGGCTCTTCACGCGATTCGTCGGTATTGCATCCACTCTTCTCGCGAGTTTTGCATGGCCAAGTCCACGCTTCAAGCGCCCAAGCAGGGATGTCGCTCCTAAGCTCGAATTGATACTCGGCGGGTGACCACCAGATGTCATCAAAGGTTTCGTCGAGCAGTTGTTGCACATAAGCGAGATCTGCGAGGCTCATTGGCGTGCGCCGCGTCCTGTACCGGTCCTGGCCCGCGATAACGCACCTAGACTGGAGATCGAGCACGAGGCGATGAATCAGAAAGGGTTCACCTGCCCAAACCGACGTCCAGTCTCCCATGGCGTATCGATCTGTCATGCTGGGTCATCGGATATGTGATCGTCTTGCGACTGCTTCAGAAGTTCCTCCTCGGCATGTTTCAATAAGGCCCGCGCGTATTCCGAGATGAAGGCGCTATCGTGATGGGTGGCCTTTCCGAACACAGTGGCGAGAATGCGCCGTGCTTCAATCGCAAATGCGGCACGGTCTTCCTCCGTGCTGAACATCACGTCAGTGACGATCCGTTCAGCGTGGTCGTGGATGGTGCCGACCTTCTTCCCATCGAACAGAATTCGGGCCGTCGCGTTGACGCCATGCCGTGTCTCGGTGAACTGGATGCTCAGGGGATCGATGGTATAGGGCATGTAGGCTCGGAAGAAAAGATTGGAGGGTTGAACACCTGCGCCATTGTTTTGGCACATCTCCGATCCTATTCATCTAATCGAGAAGTCAAGGAAGCCCTGCAAAATCCACAGTCAGCGGACTCGATCCGCAGAGACGAGCGCACCCCTTTCCCCAGTGCAGTCGCCAGCGAGCTAGCCACCGGACTTCGAATATGCGTGCCATCCTCAGAACAAGACACGAACTGTCCTGATGATCATTAAGATGTTGCCCAGGTGAGGTTCGGCGCAGAGCTCGAGATACGAGATGATTGATGCCGCTCGCCGGCAGAGCGCGCCCGCAGTGCACCGCATCGTGACATTCGCGCTGGATCTCATGAGCGCGCGTTCAGTTAAATGTTGTGCAGACGTTCACTCAGGCGCCCATGAAGACACGCACGCTTCCCCGCTTCGAACCTGTCGGCGTCGACGAGGGGCGGGTGCTATGGAAGAAGTACCGTGGGAACGCAGACGTTGAGCGCATGCTGCTCGAACTTGCGCAGGCGCGCCAGACCATAGGAGAGATCGAAACTTTCTTTGCCTCGGTCCGGCGGGCATGGGAAGAGGAGAACCTCGGACAGTTGGTCGCCATGGAAAAAATCCGCCTGTTACTCATGGAGCATCATCTGAGATACCGTGCGCTCGCTGGATTGAAGCCGCCGCCTCGAGATGAGGATCCCGATGAGCCAGAACCGGCGCTAGTCGATTAAAACGCGTTGTATCGCATCGATTTACTTCGATCGGTTGAAATTTCGATATCGAAGCCCTCGGGCCAACCGTGATTCATGACGCGCAGTGCATCCTCTGCAATCCGTTCGGGCGCAACGTCTTCATAGTCGCCTTGCGGCATGACGAGCAACAGTGCGTATTCATGCCCTTCGTGCCCTTCGTCCCCTTTGCCACCGCGATCTTCCCGGCCAGGTCGTTCATTTCGGTCGTCCATCGCCGGATCTGATCGTCGAGGACCTTCTTGTCACCTTTCGTCACGTTTCGTTTTGTTCGTTGTTTTAGTCTGTGACGCAAGCTGCAGCGTCAAGCGTGAACCGAAGGCGCGTCACGGTTCGGTGGCTCGACAGGCCGAGCAGGTTGCTGACCTGCTCATTGGTTTTCCCCGCCACGAGATGGCGCCTTCCATAGGTATTGCGTAAGAGGCGAGGGCTTTCATCTGCGGCCGATAGTCCCGCGGCCTCGAGCGCCGTGCGAACGCACTTGACCAAGGTGTCGGGTTTCATAGGCTTGCCTGCGGCCGTTGCCACGAAAAGCCAGTCCGTCGCGCAAACAATCGCTTTCCGGGCCTCATAGTACGCGCGCAGCACATCAATGGCGAAACTGTCGATCGGTACGCGTCTGGCGAGCCGCGAACCATGTTTCTCAACGAGCACGCTAGGCCGCTTGTCCTCCATGTCAAGGTCCGCGACCCGGAGCAGACTCAGTTCCGCCGCCGTGACGCCGCACCCGAGAAAGAGCGCGACGATCGCCGTATTGCGCAACTCTTTCGCGGATGCAGAAGTCGTCGTCCGACACACCGTCTGCAGGCGCTTGTCGTCCTCTTCAGATAGATAGATTGGCGTCGGTTCATCCTCGGGCCAGTTCTCTCGCGCAAGCAAGTGTCGATATACTGAATTTGCCAATCGTTAATCTAACGCGAAGCTGGCGCTTCGCCAACATCTGCACCCAGAAAAGCCGCTTGAAGCGCGCCTTCTCCGTTCTTTTAGATGCTGATTAGACGCTCGCTGCTAGCCCATTGCCGCGGGCAGTGGCATAGTGCGAGTATTTTCGGAATAGGAGAGTGCAATGGCGACGCTAGAAGCGATTCAAGCGCGGATCAAAAAACTCGAAGCTCAGGCGCAAGCTTTAAAAGCCAAGGCTGCGAGCGGCGTGATTAAGCAGATTCATGACTTGATGGCGCGTCATGAGATTTCGATCGATGACGTCGCCGGATTCGTTGGCAAGGCATCGGGTAAGACCAAAGCAAACGCAGTGGGAAAAGCGGATTCAACGAAGTATGTTGATCCGCAGACCGGTGCGAGCTGGAGCGGCCGGGGCAGGGCGCCGGCGTGGATTGCGAATGCAAGCGATCGCACCGCGTTCCTCGCGGCGGGTGCTGGCGAGGCGCCTGTTCGCGCGAAGGTGTCGGTAAAGCGCAGGATCGCCGCACGCAAAGGACCTCAGCCCGCTCTGTATCGCGATCCGGTCTCGGGATTGACATGGAGCGGATTCGGTCGCGCACCTGGTTGGATTGCGAGCGCAAAGGATCGTAGTGCATTCCTGATTGAGAAAGATAGTGCAGCGGGCGCGAGCAACGCGGGCGCACCGGTGGCCGCGAAAAAGGGTGCAGCCGCGAAGCAGCCGACACCGAAAAAGGCCGTAAAAGTGGTCGCGGCAAAGCCGGTCGGGAAGAAGGCGGCGTCGAAAAGGACGACAGCGAAGAAGGGAGCGGTTACGAAGACGGGACCTGCAGCGAAGAAACGAGTTGCTGCCAAGAAAGGGGCAGCGGCGAGCAAAAGCGCAGTCGCCAAGAAGGGAGCAGCTGCGAAAAAAGCGACGGCGGCGACAAAGGTCGCTCAGAGCGCGGCGACAAAACGTGCTCGCTCTATGGGCACGGGTCCGGCCCGCAAGTCACGAGCAGCGGTTGAGAGTGTTGCACCCGTTGAAAGCCCTGCTCAAAGCGTTGGGGCGGAAGCCGAGATTCCGAGCCAATAAGGCATTCTGCGATCGCCGCGGAGAATCTGCGCGGCGATTACCTTCAGAAGGCTTTCTCGGTGAATTAAGCGAAAACCTATCGAAGCTCATAACGTAAGCAAAGCACCTGATTCGGCCTTAGCCGACATTCACCGATAAGGCAACGCTCGGCAGCTGCCGGTCACTATGCTGCCGTTGGCAATGCGGTCGAGGTGAATGTCCGCATCGGAGAAATTCCGACGAGGTCTTCATGGTCATCTCCAGCCATTCAGTCAGACGCGACACGAAGCGTAGACTTCGATGGCGACCGGCTGTGTCTTATTTGGAGTCTTCGGAAAATTCCTGACCATTGGACCAAATGCCGATGTTCGACACATCGCTTACGGCGAACTATTGGGGCTCACCATAGATCCTCCAAGACATGATGCACATTCCTCGAGGGCGTAAGTTCAACAATAACGGGGCCTCGCTCTATGAAAACCGCATCGAAGCACGGTTTCCGGTTCCACAATGACGCAATTTTGGGAGCAAGGTGCGCCATTGCATCAGCGAGGTTCACGTTCGGTAGTGGCAGGTTATCGTAAATGGAAAGCCAGTTCATCGGAAACTGCCGATAACCGGCTAGCTTCGCGTGTTTGTCCTCGATGTTCTGCATATCGATGGCATGAACTGCAATTTGCAAAGCCGATCAGGCCGACCAATCCGTTCCGGGCAAATATCGCGCCAGAAAGGACGAAGCAACGGCCGGACGCACACGTGACACATACGTTGGGAACGCGTCGAGAAAGCATTTCGAAAACTTTCCGCTGCTCTTCGATGGACTTCGATCGTCACCATTCGGCACATTGGCAGGACGGAAAAAACGACTGACTGTGAGCTCGATAATCGCCGCTGGATCGCAACAATTCGCTTGCTGATTCTCCGGCATTGTCCTATACCCATCACTTATGACGCCACGGTCTTCGACTTCGGCTATTGAATGTCGAGCGATCTTTCAAGAATACGGGGCGACTCCTCCATCTCGATCGAGAGCCAGAAGATGACCGAGCCCAAGTCACGCAGCAAAGAAAGCGTAGAGAAAGGCCTCGGCTTCACTTACTTCTGGTACGTCTTCTACTTCGTTGTTTCCACATTTCTGTCTGGAATTGTTTTCGGTACTAACGCCGATCAATTAGCGGATCTCCACTGGGCAGACCTTCGCACGGAGCTGTTGCGCGGCCTGGAGGGCTGGAGCGCTCTGCTCAATAGCAATCTCAAGCATCATGTCAGTTCAGGCGGTGGCGCTCACGCTCCGCTTACGTTTGCCAGCTCATTCGTCCAGATTCTCACCGTCGCCGCTATCTCGGCATTCTGCTTTTATGCGTTTCGCCTCAAGGAACGCAAGGAACGTCCGGCGTTCGTCTATCCGATCGTACTGCCGGTGCTGCTGTTCTGCATCGGCATGCTGGATCAATATCAACCGGCTGTGTTCGCAATGGCCGTGGTCGCCATCATAGTCGCGGCAGAGCACTACGGCACATTGAGCGAACAAAAGTCGTTGATCGGTGAGCAAAGCAAGCGGCTCGAACGAAACGCGAATTCAGCTGAACATTCAGCCTACGAGATAGCAAAGATCGCGCATTCGATGCCGCATCTATTGACGCCAATCGGATTGAAGCGTTTCGTCCACGACGTTCACCTCGCCTATCTGAATGCGGAGACCATTTACGCGGTGGTTCGCATGCACGATATCGATGATCTCTGGTGGGGGCTCGTCATAGAGGCTATCCGGTCCGAGGAAAAGAAGACGAGGGACGGGCACGTCGTAGCGCGCGATGTGACGGACTTTCGTCGATTGACTGGAAAAGCGTGGGACGCCTACTTCAAGCCACCCCATTCCGTAAAGGGAGACACCCCAAAGCTGACCTTCTACGAGTCTCTCACCAGACACCCGCAGTCTTATACGAACAACGGGGCGCCGATACCCGATGCTCCGCAAACGACCGAAAAGCGCAAGATCAAGGCACACTTCGTCTCGCCGCTGCCGTCGTGGGACGATCACGACAGCGACGATGAAGAAAGGAGAAAGGCCAGGCACTTCGCGGCGTGGCTCGGGCTTGCCTGGGAACTGATCGTGATCGGTCGAGTGAAGCACGAAGTCGACGGTTCCAGCGAAATCAAGGCGTGGGTCTCGCGGCCGCTGTGTTGGGCTCATGCGACCGACAAGAAAGTGCTGCAGATCATATACGCGAACACCCTGCGTGACTCATACGTGCAACGCGTCGCCGACACCAGTGATCCGAAGGAAACCCAGAACGTTCTGGATCGAAACTTCAGTCGCGACGTGATCGATTCAATGCAGAATGAAATACGAACCTATGCCGATCGCGGTTCGTCAGCGGAAGACTATCTACTGTCGATTTTTGCGCAAACGTATTTCACGGCCTATCCGCGTGATAACGCCGCCGAAGGGGTTATGCTCGAAATGGTATTGAACAAGCTCGGCATGGCTGCGTGGACGCTGAGAGCATGGAAAGAGCACGACGTCGAACCCAGGTTTCTCGAAACCGTGGCGCTGGAGGTTTTTACCCAGTTTCTCAAAGGTTCGAGAGCATCGAGTATGCTTGCGTCCAGGGCCGGAGCGTCGAAAGACGAGACCCCCATGCTTGCGAAAGATCTCATATGGGGCATCCTTTGAAGGAGACAAGCTCATGGCAAGGCGCTCGGAGTCATTCGATCGGGTCATCCAGCTTCTTGCCCAGCGAGTCGAAGCCGAGCTACGCGTGCATCGGGCGAGCGGCGAACAAATCCGCAACATTCACGCACACGTCGCGAACGGGATGACCTCGGCGGATTGCAAGAAACATTCCGACGACATCTTTGAGCAGTTGAATCGGTCGATGCAGCAAGCGGACGATCGCCGCGTTCTTACCACGGTAGGCGATGAAGCATTCAAATCAGGCGACGACGACGAACTCCTCGAAACGTTGACCGCATGCTGGCTAGGTCTTTACTTCCTGGGCTTTCCCTATCACCCCGCGTGGGAGGCGGTTCTATATTTTTCGGAGAAGAACGGCTTTCCGCGTGGCGCGCCGTTGTGCAAGGCCGCAGGCGACGTCTACCGCGCCGCGAGGTTGCACCACGAGGAACAGCGTCAACCATGGTCCGATGCGAGCCTGAAGACGGTCTATACGCTCGAACACAATCCGTTCAGCTTTCTCACGGATGAGGATCAGGAAGGCGAGCCGAAGGGCGAAAGCGATCCGAAAACGGATCCAGTGACCAAACTGGGTATCTGCTACGAATACCTGCAGTTTCGTGTATATGTGGAATCGAGTTACGGACTCGAGTTGTGCATTCCCGAGACCAGTCTGCGCGCGCGGCTTAAGCGCGAGGACTGTACCCCTGAAAAAGTATGGGCCTTGATGAGCGATTCATTTGGTGAGGTGGACAGCAGCCTCCAGAGAGTCGTCGTGGTGAATGACCAACGCGACCTTCACACCTTGCCGTCCTGCGTTCTGTGGGGCAATGAAGGCGTGTATCGTACCCGCAAACAGGACGACGACCAGCGCGAAGGCGCCCGGAAGCGCGCGGGCGATGGAACGGAAACCTTCGGCCGACCTGGCAACTATCTGGCAACGCGTCTCGTCCGAAACTATCGCGACAAATTGAAATTTGCTATTCCCGAGGGCTATTCGGTCAAGGCGATCGGAAAACAGGAGTTCATCAACTATTGCCGACGGCTGATATAACAAGGTCGGCCGCGCTGTGCATCCCTCGCGACCGGACTCAACCGAACAACTTGATCAACGCGGCATTGACGTTCTCGTCATCGGACAGCGCCGTGGTCACGTCATCGACCATTTGCTGAAACTGTGGATCGTCGCCGCGAAGTGCGCGGCCGAACTCTTTGTCGGGGATGAGTTCGACGACCAGGCGAGTCAATCGGCGCCGGCCTAATTTCGGCCTTTCGACATCCGCCATCAGATCGCTGACAATCCCAAGGGGCAAAGCGCATCGATGACGATGATGCCCCAGGGACCGCCAGCAATGTGCTACGAGCCTTCGGCGACGGCCCCTCTGGTCGCTCATCCGTCCGGCTTCACCTACAGCGCGACAACGGACGGGACGATCCCAACGTCATGTCCCAATATGTCCCATCGCTGGACATGACTTCCGATCCTGCTCTGGCTAAAGTCAAACCCGCGGCCTCACTAGAACGGTGAACGGAGTCGCCTCTTTACAATTGATTCAATTCTGGAGCGCGCCATGTCGGGAAGCAAAACGAAGGGAAACAAGACAGCAGCGTCAAAACCGATGACGCAGGACCGCGCGTCAAAGATTCAAAGCGCTACAGCAAAAAGTACGGGTACGGTGACACCGAGGCATTTCGCGGCCCGCGCAGGACGCGCCGCCGCAAAGAATTCGACTAGCACGGACCATTAATCGGATAACGTTCAGGAAAAAGCGTGCGCTGCGAATCGCGGCGCACGCGTAGGGGGAGCATAGATGACAAAAGAGGCGATTGTCCTTAACGGTGACAAAGTCAGGTTCCGGATCGCGGAATTGGGCATCCCGCGAAAGCAATTGCTGGCTGGAATGCACGGCAAAACTTTGCAACGCATACTCAGAGGGGAGAAAACGTCATTAACCACTGCCCATCATCTAGCCCGGGATCTCGGGACAACATTGGAAGAAATCAAGGGGCCAGTTACAGACGACGATCTCACGGCCTGGTTGTCGGGACACTGGCTTTACGAAGACGGGCCAGCGACGAAACTCGACAAAAACACATCCAGCATGTCCTTCGTTGGAGCGGGTACGAAGGTTATCATCGACTCGCCACCGATTGGATTCGGCAATCCTTTTGCAAAACTTCTCGCTTTGCGGCCTGAAATCTGTCGCAAGCTAGTGGTCCGTCGCGTCGGCCAAACGTTCGAGGTTGAGGTTCACTATTTCGATTACGCTAATCATGGTCGGGAGGTTGCCTATCAGTTTGGAGTCTTGTGTCGCTTCTTCCCCCTTTCACGTGAGGGAGACAACTTTCTCAAGCGCGCGATGAGTGCCCCGCTAAAACGGTATTTCTGGGCGTGGCTCCGCGAGACCGCCATGGCCAACGCGGAATTGGTCGAGATTGAGGGCGAAGAATTTCCAACGCATCCTCACGCATATCGCCCGTTGGTCATTTTTTCGAAAGGCCATACTGCTGAAAACGAAGTACGCATTCGTTTGTTTTCCCAGCTTCAGGTTGATTTCCGTGAGTCGCTAATCGAATACCTAGACTCGCTTGAAGATCGAAGGCTTGTCTTCGCTCGGGCCACGCGCCTTGGCATTTCGATCACCATCCTGCCAACCGTCAAGGAAATGGTCGCGGACAATGAGTACGCACCGACATCGATTCATGTATTTCTCGTATGGTCAACGCCAACTGGAAGCATGCGGCTAGCCCCATGGCGATACGACCATCGCCAAGAGTTTGCAGCGGCAATCGCAGAACAACGATGGCGCGACTTCTATTCGCGTGGAATGCCAGTCCGTCAGTTTGACGATGACTTTGTGGATGATCCGCCGGCTCCTCCAATGAGCGCGGATCCCAACGTTCCCGTAGAGCTGCTGACGGCGCTTAGAGACATCGACTGGTACGACTCCGATGATCAGTTCTCCGCGCTCCTTGGGAACGATTGATCTCGCTGCGCGAACGCCATGACAAACTTGAAACCGGCAAGCAGGACAACCGGTAAGAGCCAGAACAACTCAGGTTTCAGAGTAGC
Source organism: Caballeronia sp. INML2 (assembly GCF_023631365.1). Taxonomy (NCBI): domain Bacteria; kingdom Pseudomonadati; phylum Pseudomonadota; class Betaproteobacteria; order Burkholderiales; family Burkholderiaceae; genus Caballeronia; species Caballeronia sp. INML2. The sequence continues at coordinate 46,398 of NZ_JALQDH010000106.1, forward strand.
TCGGGTGAATTAGCCGCATGCAATTTCGAGCCGTGTAAACGAACGGTGCGCAGAAGATGCATCGATATATCAAGGGATCGGACCAGCGGGTCCGACCTATCGCTGGGTCTTTAGAGGTGGCCTCATTCGTTCGGACAGGATCCGCCAGTTTTTAAGTGGAATCGCTGAGGCAATCAAGCTGCCGATTTT
>NZ_JALQDH010000107.1:0-921 GCF_023631365.1 Caballeronia sp. INML2
CTAAAAGGCCAGTTCAAAAAGAGCCCGGGAGGGCTGTTTACTTTCCTTCGAAACGGTTAACCTTGGATGCCTGAACAACGGATCAAGGAATGCCGGCACCTATCATCGATGACGAACTGTGGGCACTGATCGAACCACTACTTCCAGCGCCCAGACCGCGACGCAAGCGTTACCCCGGGCGCCTACCGGTCTCGGACCGTGCAGCATTGAATGGCATCCTGCTCGTTCTGAAGACAGGTATCCGTTGGAACCATCTACCGACGCGGCTAGGCTTCGGCTCTGGCGCGACCTGCTGGCGTCGGTTGCACGACTGGCAGCAGGCCGGGGTGTGGGACAGATTGCATGGACTGCTGCTCGACAAGCTGCGCGAGTCGGGCCAGCTCGACTTCTCACATGCGGCTGTCGATTCATCGTCCGTGCGAGCCGTTGGGGCGGGCCAAAAACTGGGCCAAACCCCACCGATCGTGCGCGACCAGGCTCCAAGCACCACATCCTCGTAGACGCCAACGGCGTTCCAGTCAGCGCGATTCTGACCGGTGCAAACCGCAACGATGTCACCCAACTGCTTCCGCTGGTCGACGCCATCCCGCCAATTCGTGGCACTCGCGGCCGACCGCTTCGCAAGCCCAAGGTCATCTACGCCGACCGTGGTTACGATTCTGACTCGCATCGCCGCCGGCTTCGCGAGCGCGGCATCCAACCGGTTATCGCCAGGCGTCGCACAGAACACGGCAGCGGCCGCGGCAAATTTCGTTGGGTCGTCGAACGTACTCATTCTTGGCTCCATGGTTTCCGTCGCCTCCGCACTCGCTTTGAACGCCGCGCTGACATTCACGAAGCATTCTTAAAGCTAGCCTGCGCACTCGTCTGCTGGAACATCTTCAGCCGCACGGAGCGCGCTTTTTGAACTGGCCTTTAAGC
>NZ_JALQDH010000108.1:0-590 GCF_023631365.1 Caballeronia sp. INML2
GATTGAGGAGCCGGTGTGCTTTCAATCACCGGGGTTCCGTCCTTGAAGGGGATACCCTTCAGAAGCGCCTCGATATTCTCTGCGCCGCGGATTTTCCTCCATGACTTTTCGGCGGCTTCAATCAACTTGAACGCCATCGCGAGGAAGGTTGCGCGCGACAGGCAGTTACGTGTGCGGCTTGTGCGATGGCGCACCGTCGCGAACGTCGATTCAATCGGATTCGTGGTCCGCACATGCTGCCAGTGCTCGGCAGGGAAGTCGTAGAATGCGAGCAATTCGTCTCGGTCCTTCGTGAGTTTCTCGACGGCCTTTGGATACTTTGCCGCGTAAGTGTCGACGAACTCGTTGGACGCGACGATCGCATCGGCTCATGTCGCGGCATTCCAGATTTCAGCAAGCGCCGCCTTGGCCTTGCCGTGCTGCGACTTGGGCATGACGTTGAGGATGTTGCCGATCTTGTGGAACTTATCCCGACATCGGGATAAGTTCCATTACGCCGATGTCCGGATTATGCCGAAGTCCCGGCTGCGGTACCGGACTGCTGGCGGCGAACGCACTTTAGGTATCGGAATAATCAAAGCGACTCCAGA
>NZ_JALQDH010000109.1:0-4128 GCF_023631365.1 Caballeronia sp. INML2
CCAGAAAGGCGAGAAGCGTATCGGAGGGGCGATACCGGCCGGGCTGGGTGTTAGGCATGCGAACCCGGGCGAGAGCTTGCTCCTTGATTCCCAGATGCGCGTGTAGATAAATCGTGGTGGTGTCGACATGCTCATGGCCGAGCCATAGAGCGATCACTGTGGGATCGACGCCCGCTTCCAGAAGCCTCATTGCAGAGGTATGCCTCAACACATGCGCCGTTACTTTCTTCGTTGTCAAAGTCGGACAGGCGACAGATGCTGTAGATGCATGGAGTGCAATGCGGCGCTCGATCGCGTCTCGGCTGAGTGGTTTGCCGGTGCGTGTTGGAAACAGCCGCGCGGGCGGGTTGACGTTACACTCGGCGAGCCACGTGCGCAGCACGTTGACGACAGGGACTGTCAATGGCGTGATGCGGTCCTTTCGACCCTTCCCGTGACAGGCGAGATGCGCACCAGCGCCGAGGTAAACGTCGCTTTGCCGCAGACCGATCAATTCGGAGATCCGCAATCCGGTTTGCACCGCGACCAGTAGCAACGCATAATCGCGTCGCCCTGACCACGACGCTCGATCTGGCGCAGCAAGGAGGGCTTGCACTTCCGGCTCGGTGAGAAAGGTAACGATCGTGCGCTCGAAACGCTTCGGTAGTATCGCCAGCACGCGAGCAATGGTGGCTGCGGATTCAGGGTGCCGTAATGCCGCGTAGCGGAACAGCGAATGGATGGCGGCGAGCCGGGCGTTACGAGTACGCACGCTGTTATTCCGATCCTGTTCTAGATGGTCCAGGAAGGCACAGACCAGCGGGACGTCAAAGTCAGCAAAGTCGAGCGCCGATGGCGATTTGCTGGTTCGCGTCGCGGCGAAGCGAAGCAACAATCGCCATGTATCGCGATATGCCGAAATCGTACACGGGCTCGCGTGACGCTCCCGCAGGAGTCGGTCTGAGAAGAATGCTTGCAGGGTGATGGCCAGTGCGCTCATGCTTGTTCTCCCGGCGGACGCGCCAGACGCTCGGCCGCCTTAATGAGCAGTTCTGGAGCTGCTGACAGATACCAGTAACTTGTCGCCGGATTGACATGGCCAAGATAGGTTGAAAGCAGCGTGAGACGCTGCTGCGTGTCGGAACCGTCTCGATAGGCGTCAAGCAGCGTCCTTACGGCGAAAGCATGCCGAAGGTCATGGATTCGGGGGCGACAATGGCTGGTGCGCGGTACGATGCCTGCTTGATGGACCAATCGGTGAAAGGTCCAGTGAATATTGCAGTACAGGAGCCGGCTGCCAGTGGGGGAGATGAATAGCGCTGCGGTTCGTCCGGCGTAGGGCTCTCGGTTGCGGCAGGCGAGATACCGTTTCAATGCCGTCGCCGTCGTCGGATCCAATGGAAGTTCTCGCGTTTTATTAAACTTCGCATCCCGGATAATCAAGGTTCCGTTACGCGCATCGAAGTCCTGCCGATTCAAATTGATTGCCTCGCCGACTCGCATTCCGGTGACAGCGAGCAAACCAATCAAGGTCTGGTAAGTCGTCACTCGCAGCGGAGAACTGAGCGTGTCGGCTGCTTTAATCAGCGCGATGATCTCTTCGTCGCTATACAGATATGGACTTGCCCGATGTGGTCGCCATGGCAGCAAGTCCGACGGTGGCACCTCGACGGTGTGATCGATGGCGTGCAGATAGTTGGTGAAACCCCGAACCGCAGAAAGACGATAGGACCACCAATTGTTGCCGCCGTTCGTCGGCTGGCATGCCCACGTCAAGGCGTGTTGAACGGTGATTGTCGGTGCTCCTGTGGACGCGAGAAAATCAATGAATTGATGCAGCAGCTTCTCCTGCCGCCGCAACTTGTAGCCCAGCGAGCGTCGCAGGCTTAGATACTCAGTCAAAGCATGACGTAATTCGCTCATGTTGCGCTCCCCGGCCACGCACGGGCGAGCAGGTGCAGTCCCTCCCTGTTGACCTTTGCGTAGATTGCCGTGGTCATCAGGCGACGATGGCGCAGTACTTGAGAGACTGCAGGAAGTGCAACGCCGGAACACACCATCTGACTTGCAAGTGTGTGGCGCAGACGATGAGCGCGCACATGATCAAGGCCCGCGCGTGAAGCTGCTGCGGTCACCGCGTCTGTGACACCAGTGGATGAGAGCGCTCGGTGCGGAGCTCGTATGCGCAAGAACACCGTGCGGCATTGTGCGGTATCGGGGCGGCCACGTTCCAAGTACGCTGCCAATGCGTCACCGACGTCTGCCGGCAAGGGCAGGCGATCGATGCGCTGCGCTTTACCTCTGACCACAAGTTCGCCTGCGCGCCAGTCAATGTCGGCCAGATCAAGCCTGGCCACCTCGCCGGCACGCAAGCCCAGACGCGCGAGCAACATCAGCATCGCGAAGTCGCGACGGCCGCTGCGGGTGCGTCGATCACAGGCTGCCAGCAAACGTCGCACATCGCCGGCCTTCAGTGCGCGTGGCAATCCTGCGAGACGCCAGCCAGCAACTGAGGGGACTACCATCTCAAGCGGCAGCGCGATGAAACCTTCGACGTGCAAGTAGGTCAATAACGAGCGCAGCGCCGTTACCGTAAGCTTCGCTGAACCAATAGGTCGTCCGTCGCGGGCAGCGCGCACGAAGTCGATCACGTGCTTCGGCTGCAAGGTCTTCCAATCGAGTTCGCTATCGACGACTCTCGCCTCGACAAACGGACGCACCATGTCGACATACCCGCGAGCGCTAGTAGCGACAAGCCCGCGCACATCGAGCAGATATCGGTGGTAGCGCGAGAGTAGCTCTTCGCTGAGACTCAAGGCCGCTGGAGCACTTGCGACCTCAATCCCAATGCTTCCAAGGTAGCTGATCAGCGGCACCAGTGCCTTGGTTGAGAGCCACAACCTGTAGCCTTTTGCGCGTCGTGCGTCCAAGAACTCCCCGAGAACCGGGTCGCTGAGCATCGTTGCATCAAGTCGCCGGGAAACAAGCCAGCGGCTCAGATGGCCAAAGAGTTGAAGCTGGTTCGCTACGGCGTTGGGCCGGTACCCTTGCTTGCTCAGCTCGGCAGCGAAGCCGTCTCTGAATGAGACAAGCGGTCCGGTAATACGGACCCGAGATGGATGTGACATGATGTGCCTCCTCGCAGATGCGGAGAAGGAAGCATCGCTCAACTGAGCGGGATTATGCCGATACCTAAAGTGCGTTCGCCGCCAGCAGTCCGGTATCGCAGCCGGGACTTCGGCATAATCCGGACATCGGCGTAATGGAACCAGCAGCGCTGGTGCTGTGTCTGTGGAAACACTTCTTCAAGCGCTGCCCACAGCCCCATCGCGCCATCACCGACTGCGAGCAGCGGCGGCGCCTGCAGACCTCGTTTCTTCAGATCGAGCAGCAGCTCTTTCCAGGATTCCTTCGATTCGCGATAGCCGTCGCTGAGCGCCACTCGCTCCTTGCAGCCGTCCGGTTTTACGCCGATGATCACCAGCAGGCACTGCCCGTCCGAATCCTCCGCGCGGGCCTGCGTATGGATGCCGTCGGCCCACCAGTAGACCCAGCGCGAGGCCGAGAGGTCACGCTTGTTCCACTGCTCGTACTCTTCTGACCATGCGCCCTTCAGACGGCTCACGACGCTTGCTGACAGCCCTTTGGCCTGCTCGCCCAGCAACTCCGATAGCGCCTCGCCCATGTCGCCTGTCGAGACACCACGCAGGTACAGCCACGGTAGCGACGACGACACCCGCGGCGACTTGCGCACATATGGCGGTACGATCGTCGAATTGAACTTGATGCCGGAGCCCGAACGATCGCGAACCTTCGGCACCTGAACAGGCACCGGTCCCACGGCCGTGACGATCTCGCGCTCTGGCAGGTAGCCGTTGCGCACGACCGCCCGCCGCCCATCGATCGTCTTCACATTCGAATATTGCTCGAGCATCACTGCCAGTTCCGCCTCGATTGCCTGCTGGATGATTCGCCGCGCCCCTTGCTGAATCAGATCGTCCAGGCCGGCGGCCCTCGCGACTTGCGCTTCTTCTGCTGTTTGACTGCCGCTAGTTTCCTGCGTATGTTTCGCCATGGTGGTGGAGTTCGATTGTGGAAGTGTTACCGTGAGAAGCAACATTCTCCTTCAATCGCCACCGCCTTCTTCCG
>NZ_JALQDH010000110.1:0-12633 GCF_023631365.1 Caballeronia sp. INML2
CTTGCCTTCGCTTTCCATGCTTCAAATCTCCCGTTACAGCCAAGATCCGAAGTCTCCTACATTTCCGGGGCGGTTCAAACAGGTCGGCTCGGTCAGCATCGACATGTCGCCGGCTTTCATCGAGGGAGTCAACGAACATCTGCCCGATGCGCGGCTGACCTTCGACAAGTTTCACGTCGTCGCGCACGCGTCCAAGGCGCTCGATACAGTGCGTCGCCAACAACAGAAGGTCGACCCGGAACTTAAAGGCATGCGCTGGACGCTGCTGAAAGACGCGAACAAGCTCAATCTGGCCCAACTGACTGACCTCGAGGCGCTCGTCAGTCAGTACACAACCAGCCGCACGGCACGCGCCTGGCTGTATCGCGAGCAACTGCGAGAAATTCTCGAGCGCAAGCAAATCAATGTCGTCTCCGAGATGTTGCAACAGTGGTGCACCAACGTCATGCGCTCGAAGGTCGAACCGATGAAGGACTGGTGCGATTGATTCGCCGACACTTCGACGGCATCGTCGCCTGGACCCAGAGCCGCCAGACCAACGGCTTCATCGAAGCCATCAACGGACTGTTTCAGGCCGCCAAGCGCAAGGCGCGCGGATACGCTCGCTTCGAAACCATGCGAACGGTCCTGTTTCTCATCGCAGGCAAACTCGACTTCTCCGCATTCAACTCGCATGCCCGCTGAAGGCCGTTACCCACTCCGTTTTCAAAAGAGCCAAGTTTCGTCAATGGCCACCGCGGTGACTTCGGACAAGTCAGTCGCGGACGCGGCCAGGTCCAGGTAACGATCACAGATGGCCTTCACGCGATACCACGACAGGTTCACCAGACGGGCTACCGCCGCAAATGTCATCTCCCGGCACAGCGTCAGCACGAGCGCTTCAAACAGCAGCGTAAAGCCATCCAGCTTGCCCATCCAGTCGGGTTCTGCCAACCGCACCGCGCCGTCCGGCAAGCGCACGCGCGGCACCCGGACCTGGAGATAGCATTCGTGCTGAAAGAAGTTTAGGTGCCGCAGCCGCTTGATTTGCGTGTCGTGCACCGGGTGCTCGCCGGCGACGCCGGGGTGGGCGAAGCGGCTGCCGGCAACAAAGTTCACGGCAATCGTGAGCTGCCGTTTGGCCCGCGTCAAAGTCGACGCCCTGCACGTACCACGGGGCATTGATTCCCAAGGCGGCTTCAAAGAGCTGTTCGTCATGTTCGCTTCGTCCCGCAGGGCTGGTTGCCCCATTCTGCCGCAACCAGCCCTGCCTCAGCTTATCTACCCGACGCGCGTCAAGTGTTCGCTTCGCCGGGCTTGCGCCCGCACTTGACCCGGCACTTCACCCCCTCGAGATTCGAAAGAGGCTTTTTTGTCTGCATTATTCTCTGCCAATTCGCGACCGCCTACGTGGCCACATGCGAGAGTCCACGGAGAGAGCAAAACGTCAGATTCTCATTGAGGAGGCGTCAGAATGCCCTATGATATTGATGCGGATCAATCGAAGAGACATGACCGCATATATGCATGGTATGCGCGGAAGGCCGGTCACGTCGTCAACAACACGAACGCGTCAGAAGTAGAATGAGCTTCTTTCGCGCGAAATAATTTTTTGAGTGAGGCGCACGTTTAAAACTGAACCAGCCGGTCCCGGACTATCTGCAATTTCTTGCATCTGTCGGTCAAGTGGGGCTTGACGTCTTCTTAATAAAATAGTAGTGCGTTGCAGATTATTGTAACGTAGCAGAGCTGAGATTCGCCGACTACGACTTTTGCGGAAGTCTCATTAGGCGGCCATGAACACGCAATCGTCTTTACGAGCGAGGCAATTCGACGATTCGACTAAGGGGATGCCGTCGCTTTACTTGGAGATAAGAAATGAACGCAATAAGGACACTCAAAGTGGCTAGTGGCGTATTGATCGTCGTCACATCCATCAATGCTTGGTCGCAAAGCAGCGAACCCGCCGCTACCTCAATGGGATCCGGGACCTCTGCGACATCGCAAGGTATGTCCAAATCCGACGTCAGGAAGGCGAATCGAGCGCTCAGCAAAAAGGTGCTTCATGCCCTATCGAAGGGCGGCGTTGACACGGCGGGCGTCAGTGTGATCGTTAAAGGCAGCGCAATTACTCTTGCGGGGCACGTCCCAGACGCTTCTCAAGTTGAAAAGGCGGGAACGGCGGCAAAGAACGTTTCCGGTGTTACGTCCGTGAAGAATGCGCTCACAATTAAGGAAGCAGGAGGACACTGATCCTCACTAAAGGAAATGATGCGGCGTATGTCGGTGAGCGGGCGGTATTTGGCTCACTCACCAACTTACAGACACATCGCGACGCGCGAGGATGCATCGACGCGCAAACCTCCTGCTAATGCGGGAGGTCGCGATGAGCTAGCGGATGGCCCCCGGCAGACGCTCACGCCTATGTTCGAGCCGCTCTTTTCAATTGCCGAAGAAAACATCGCACTGAGGCCTCGGTATGCACGTCGAGGGGCTCATCTTGCCCGTTGCGCGTGTGGCGGATGGTACTCCTCCATAAGCGCCAGCTTGCGCGGACGCCCCCGCGTTCTGCTGCGAGGCTGGCTGTACTGAAGGTGTCGCCTGTTGCGGGGCGCTCTGCGCGCGGACCGATCCTACTAATGCGACTAGGCATACAGCACCGGCCGCCAAGATCGTTTGGGATTTCACATTACCCCCTTGACTCACGTGCGAGTTAATGAATGCCGTTGTTCCCCTGTCCCCGTCTAGTCGATTTGGCATGCCGACCGCGCGACGGGGCCGCCGCTATGGCACTCGGCCGAGCGAACGAAGAGTGAGCTCTTTTGCATCTGAGGCAGACGCGGAACTTATCAAACGGCTACCGGGACAACGACGCAGGGTTTGTACCAGGCGGGGCACAAGGAAAGCGCAATGCGCGCTTTCGTGTCGAGACCTTGTAGGTCCGTTCACGAATAAGAACCTTGCTGCAGTTAATGTTATAGACCTCCGCGGCATTTATTAACAGCGGAATTGCGAACTTCAATTCGCAAGGGGCCAGCGGTTGCGCGAAAACTTTCCCGCAGACAAGTCGGACGGCTCCGGGGGTGGCGACGTCGAGTTGTCCGTGCCAATAAGCCACACAGGTTCCCGAGCCCCCGCGTCGAAGGTCGCAGCTTCGTCGATGACGGCGGGATCGCCGGGAGTGTCGGCAGGTATTGGAAGACCGGATCTGCGTCGAGGAGACCAGCGCGCTTGGCGGGGCCACTGGCAGAGGCGCGGACTTGTCGCCATGATATTTAACAAGGGACCTATACCTTGCCCTGCCGCAACCGTCGTCACGGCACCGGGCACTGAGACCGGCCCCGTACGCTGCGCGCGCACCTCAGTACGGCAATGGCGAATTGGCTCCTTGCTTTTGTGGAAGCGCTCGTTCGAATATCTATCCCGTGCAAGGTGCGCTATCGCCAGGAACTTCTATAGTCTTGGCACAGTGGCTTTGCGCGAGACTTCCCAGCACTGACGCGGCATGCTCACGCATTGCCGCATCAAATCAGGCTCATAACCAGCTCCATGGCTTCGGCTAGAACGCCAGAACAAATTCATAGCTGGGACTCGATCGGCAGGATGCTGAGAAACCAGATGCCTGCGCGGCGCAACGCCGATACTTCCGGCTCGAAATCTAATACCGTGACGGTGCCGTCCTCGGCCGTATCGTTCCAGACGATTTGGCTCGCGCCGGTCACATCGGTGCGTAGTTCGAGCCGCCACGCTCCGCGAGCGAGGCTCGACTCGACGTGCTCGGTCACCTGCCGGGCGGCACGCTCGCTTTCGCAGTAGACCCCGATCTCAGTGTTTAACTCGACCGAACGCGGGTCGAGATTCATCGAGCCGATGAAGACGCTCTCGCGGTCGAACACATACGTTTTCGCGTGCAATGACGCCTTTGACGAGCCGAACACTGAGTTTTTCTTGAGAACGTTGCCGCTGGTTGCCGCAACAGGCTTCAGTTCATACAGTTGCACGCCCGCTTCCAGCAATGCCTTCCGGTAGCGCTGATATCCGGCATGCACCGCGGCGACATCCGTTGCCGCCAGGGAGTTCGTCAGCACCGTCACGTGCACGCCGTGTTGTGTCAGGCCGCTCAACCATGCGACGCCGCGCTTTCCCGGCACGAAATACGGCGAGACGATCATCAAGTGCTGGGTCGGCTTCAGTTTCAACGCCCTGAACCGCGAGACCAGATGTCCTTCGGCGTCGCTGGGCGTGCGCGCGATCTTTGACGGGTCGTCATAGAGCAACGTCGCCTTGCCCCATGTAAACTCGGCGTCGCGTGCCTGGATTACCTGCGTGAGGCGCGCTTTCGTCTGCTGTACATACGCGCCGTTCTCCTTCGACGCAAGCCAGGCATCCAGCTCGGCGCGGCCAGCCGCTAGCGCCGATGGATCGGCCTGACGGCCGAGGAGGTTCTCGATCGGATACGACGCCTCCGAGTTCCAGTACTCGTCGAATGCCGTTGAAACATCGCGCACGATTGGCCCGTGCACCAGCACGTCAAGGTCGCCAAACGCGACCGTGCTCGAGGCGCCGAAGTATTCGTCGCCGATGTTGCGCCCGCCGAGAATCGCGCCCTGGTTGTCGGCAATTAACGCCTTATTGTGCATACGCCGGTTGACGCGGCCAAACTCGATGGCCGTGCCGAGCGTCTTGAACCGGCGGTTTGCGACAGGATTGAAGAGCCGGATCTCCACGTTCGGATGAGAACTGAGCGCGAGCAGCATCTGGTCGTCCGCGTTCGTGCCCAGATCGTCGAGCAGGACACGCACGCGCACACCACGGTCGGCCGCTCTCAGTAAGGTCGCGGCGAGTTCGCGACCTGTCAGGTCATCGTGCCAGATGTAGTACTGCAGATCGAGAGAGCGGTCCGCATATCCCATCAACACAACGCGCGCGATGAGCGCGTCGACGGAGTCGGGCAGCAGGTGAAACGCGCTTTCTCCCGGATGCTGCCAGTCTCGTAGTGCGAACGCTGCGCCGAGGCGCGTGGCCTGCGTATCGGTGAGCGCGTGGGTGGGGACGCGACCGGCTTGTGGTGGAAGGCTTGCGCACGAAGTCAGGATGACGATGGCGAACGCCGCAACAAGGTTCCGTAAGTTCATCATTCCGCTCTCCGCAGATACTGTCGTCGGCGCCGCGCAAGCGCAGCGGCAGCGCGGGCGGCATGCTCAGCACCGCGCGGCTGACCGGGGAGGCGCGGCACGGCGCTTGTCGCGCTGATCTTCGGTGTCGCACCTGAGCACGGGCCGACATTCGCGCTCTATGTCGTCAGACCTGCAAAATTCGATTTCCTTCGCAGACGCATTCGGGCGGTCGATGCGGTGCCGTCGTACGGTCCAGGCTCCGGCAGTTGTGCCAGGTGTGAGCAACGGTTCCCGCGAAACGCCAGGCAGCGCACCCACGCAAGAGCAAAAATACGGGTGCAAGCCCAGGCTGTGTTTACGTCGATGAAGCAACTGCACCGGTGCAATATCGGCATCTGCACCGCGATACCCCAGGTCCGCCAGCACGGTCTTCGGCATTGACACGCAAGGCAGATCCTGATGGGTTCGACGGCCACTAGCTATAGACAGTCAGAGCGTTCGCTTCACAGCGGACAATCGCGGCCCGTGGCAGCTCGATGGCGCAATCGGCTCTTGCCGCAGGTGGAGGCTCAGGCCCACGCTCGAGTCCGGCGGGCAGCTTCACGACGCGGTCATTTCGAAGACGCGATAGTTCCACGGCGGCAGGTCCAAATAAAGAACACGCGACTTGAGGTCGTTACCATCTAGATCAAAGCTCGTCGATGCCATGATGTCTTCCATCCGCACCCTACGACTGGTCGTATCGTGAAATGGAAGTCGCACGTAACACTGGCTCTGATTGCCGGCGTAATTGACCACCACCAGCCGCCGTTCGTCTCCGTCTCGCTGCCAGAACCAAGCGATGAAACAGTCCCAGGTCCAGTTGCCATCCCACGCCGGTACGATTTCAGCCAGGCTCCACTTGCCCTCTCGAAAGACCGGCTGACGCAGCACCATCATCAGCTTTTCATAGAAGCCTTGAATGCTTGCGTCGACAGGCTCCTGTGGCGCCCGAACCAGGTGCGGTGAAATCCGCTTCTTGCGCCCCTCGAACTGGCCCTGGTGAAACAACCGCAAGCCCGGCGACAGGAATGTGATGACGGCTGCTGCTTCATGTTTGCCGGATTCGAAAGTCATGGCGGCTCGCGGCTCATCGTGATTCTCCAGGAAGCGAGCCAGTTTTTCGTGGTATTCGGGCTCGGCATGCAAATGCTCGCGCACCGGGCGCGCTTGCGCAGCGCGCAAGCGGTCATACAATTTCTTGTCGTACGCATAATCGAAGCCCTGCTGCTGCAGCGTCCATTCGAGATCCCAATACACTTCCGCCATGAAGAGGAAGTGCGGATGCTCGCCCCGCACGGCCTCGGTCGCCTTCTGCCAGAAGGGCTCAGGGCGGATCCCCCAGGTGCGTTCGAACACGTCGGGCAAGACAAGCATCGCCATGTCGCAGCGCAGGCCGTCGCATTGTCCGGCGATGATTTTCAGTTCGCCGATCATCGCCTGCTGCAACGCCGGATTGCCGTAGTCGAGTTGCAGCGTGTCGGGCCAGCCGTCAAAGTAGGGGTCCCGGCCGTGCGCGACTACCAGCGGCCCGTTGCTTGTATGCACCCGGCAATAGTTGCGCGGTGAGCGAACAAGGTCCGCTTCGCTGCCGCGGACGAAGTAGTCCGGACGCGAGACGATCCAGTCGTGGTCTGGCGATAGGTGATTCGGCACGAAGTCGAGCATCAGCTTTAGGCCGCGTTGCAGCAGGCGCTGCCGCAAGCGCGCGAGCGCCTCGGGGCCACCCAGATCTCGATGAACCGTGTAGCTGCAGATCGCGAACCCCGAGCCGGCGATGTCGTCGTCAGTGAGGTCAGGCAGTGTCTCTGAGAATTCGTGGCGCCATCCGCCGTGCGCGCGCGAAATGGCCTGAGCCACCGGGCCGGTCTGCCAGATGCTCAACAACCATAGCCAGTCGAAGCCCAGCGCAGCGATGCGATCCAGTTCTGCATCTGGGATATGGTCGAGTGTCGCGCGCCTGCCCAGGGCACGCGACAAGCCCGTTAGGTAGACGCGGGTGTTCATCTGGTACAGCACTGGGTAGCGGCCGTCGGACATTTCGCTCCTCATTTCTCACCGGTGTCTTCTCCGCCCACTTGTTCCCTCACGAGCCGCGTCATCACGCGTCCACGATCGGTCTCAAGCATGGTCTTGGCGTCGACGCGCCCGAACAGGTCGAGCAGCGGAGCGACCAAACCGGTCCAACCGGTCTGGTGACTGGCGCCGAGGCCCGCGCCGTTGTCACCGTGGAAATACTCGTAAAACAGGATCAGGTCGCGCCAGTGCGGATCGTTCTGGAATTTTTCCGTTCCACCGTAAACGGGCCGCTTGCCATCTGCGTCGCGCAGGAACGTGCCCGTCAGGCGGCGGACGATTTCCTGCGCCACTTCGAACAGCGTCATGCGCCGCCCGGAGCCCGTCGGGCATTCGACCTTGAAATCCTCACCGAAAAAAGTATAAAGGTTGACCAGTGCGCGCACGATCAGCAAGTTGACCGGCATCCACACCGGTCCTCGCCAGTTTGAGTTGCCGCCGAACATGCCTGTATTCGACTCAGCGGGGAGATACTGCACCGTGTACTCCTGTCCGCCGACGTGAATCACATACGGATGTTCCAGGTGATAGCGTGAGAGGGAACGGATGCCGTGCGGACCCAGGAATTCGTTCTCGTCAAGCATGTAGCGAAGCACCCTTTCCAGCTTGCCCTTGTTCAAAATCGACAGAAGTCTGCGTTCGTTGTACCCGATGAAGCCGGTCTCGGTGGGCGCAACCTGCGCGACCAATTCGGGGTAGCGCTTGCGAAACTGCGCGATCAGCTCGACCAGCTTCGGAAAGCGCGTGAGCGAGTACGCTTCGAACACAGTTGACGCGCACAGCGGCAGTAGCCCCACCAGCGACCTGATCTTTAGGCGCGTCGTCTTGCCGTTGGGTAGCCGCAGCAGATCATAGAAAAAGCCGTCGTGCTCATCCCACATCTCGTCTTCGTGTTCGCCTCGTCGATCCATCGCATAGGCAATCCACATAAAATGCTGCACGAACTTGAAGGCGACCTCCTCGTAGAGCGGGTCATAATCAGTGAGGTTGATCGCCATTTCCAGCATGGTCTGGCAGTAGAACGCCATCCATGCCGTCCCATCCGCCTGCTCGAGCGATCCGCCAGTCGGCAGTTGCGCGCTGCGGTCGAACACGCCGATGTTGTCCAGACCGAGAAAGCCGCCGGCGAAAACGTTGCGGCCTGAGGGGTCCTTGCGATTCACCCACCAATTGAAATTGAGCATCAGCCCCTGAAACGAGCGCTCCAGGAAACGCGGGTCAGCACGTCCCAATTCTTTCTCATACTTGTACAGCCAGAGCGTGGCGGCGGCATGCACAGGCGGATTCACATCGCTGAAGTTCCACTCATACGCTGGAATCTGACCGCTGGGGTGCACGTATAGGCTGCGCAGCATCAGCAGCAACTGCTCCTTCGCAAAATCGAAATCGACCTGCGCCAGCGCGATCGTATGAAAGGCCAAGTCCCACGCCGCATACCACGGATATTCCCACTTGTCCGGCATAGAGATCACGTCGGCATTCAGCATATGGAACCACTCCATGTTGCGCACATCGCGCCGCGCCGAGTCGAGCAACGGATGGCTGCGATGCTCGCGCAGCCAGAGTTCGAGATCGAAGTAATAGTACTGCTTGCCCCACAACATGCCCGCCAGCGCCTGACGATGCACCCGGCGCTGGTCTTCGGTCAGCGACCTGGGCGTTATACGCTCGTAGAACTCGTTAGCATCGGCAACGCGGCTATCGAAGATCTTCTCGAAGCCGCCGAAAGCGTCGTCGACCCGGGATGGCGTAAGGCGCAAACGGAAGATCGTGCTACCGCCGCCAGGTACGTCGCACATATAGTGGGCGGCGGCCTTTGTTCCGGTTCCCGCGGCATTCACGGCGTCGCGCTGTCCCGAGACGACGTAGGCGTGAAACGCATCCTTAACGTGGGGCGACGCGTTGGGCTGACCCCACAGACGCCGCGCGTTACTTTCGTTTTCGGTGAATAGCGTCTCGGGTGCGCTTTCGCAGTGAAGCCAGTATTCGCCAAGATCATGATGCGCGGCCCGAATGATGCCGGCGCCTGCATCGTGCAGGGATGGCTTGCGGTTGTCCTCGCCCCATGACCATGTATTGCGGAACCAGAGTGTCGGCAGGACATGCAGCGGTGCGGCCTCCGGTCCGCGGTTGTGCACGGTAATGCGTATCAAGATGTCTTCGGGAGCCGCCTTCGCGTATTCCACGAAGACGTCGAAATAGCGGTCACCGTCGAAGATACCAGTGTCGAGCAGTTCGTATTCAAGCTCCTCGCGCGATCGTTTGCGGTTGGTCTCTAGCAGATCCCAGTACGGATACTCCTGGTGCGGATATTTATAAAGGTACTTCATGTACGAGTGCGTGGGCGTACTGTCGATATAGAAGTAATATTCCTTTACGTCCTCGCCATGATTGCCCTCGCTGTTGGTAAGGCCGAAGAGGCGCTCCTTCAATATTGCGTCATGCCCGTTCCATAGCGCGAGCGCGAAGCACAGCCTCTGTTGGTCGTCACACAGCCCGCCCAGCCCGTCTTCCCCCCACTTGTAGGCGCGCGAGCGCGAATGGTCGTGCGTGAAGTAGTTCCACGCGTCGCCATTGTCACTGTAGTCTTCGCGCACGGTGCCCCACTGCCGCTCGCTGAGATAGGGCCCCCACTTCTTCCACGGCACGTGGGCCTCGCGCGCGTCGTTCAAGCGCTTTTGTTCCGCTACGTCCACGACTGCAGGGCTCATGCTCTTCTCCATTACGTATGATGAACTTAGCTAGACTCAACGCGGCGTCACGCCGATACTCATCGCGCCCGATCAGATAACCCGGGCGCATCGTTATATGTGATGCTGGATCTTTGCTCACTTCAATACAACAATAGGCGTTTCTCGTGCCGTCGACCGACATCGCTGCGACCACTGAGGGGACTTGGAGACGCGCCGACTTAGCCGAGACGAGCATTAGCGGCGTATCTAGCGGCGACTTTGAAGGGCGGTAAATCGATCGAGGAGTCGTTGCCCGCTGATAAAGGTAAGCTGTAGGCGTTGCGCCGTCGTGAGTTACTGAGCAGGTGAGCGCGCGAAAACGTCGGAACCGAAACGTCGAGCGCGGGGCAAGCGCTGACCATGCCGGCCTTTCCGCTGTCCGCTGCCTGGCGACTATGCACAGGCGAGCGGCTTCAAAGGATGAGAAGATCCACGGTCCACAAGGTGCCACGACCGCTTTGGGAAGTGCTTCGGCCGCTCCAACGCCTGGCCCCAGTCTCCCGTGAGTGTCGCTTCTTGGCCGGTTGTACCCGTTGACCTATGCCGCCACAGAGCTGTCGTTGGCGCAGGGAGAATGGTTACGACTGGCAATGTACGGCGAAAGAACTGAAGGACAGACACTCGCATCGTACCGATGAGCCCAGTTAGCTCGGCGGCTTTGCGTTATCAAGGCCCGGGCAGAAACCCGACATCTCCGTACCAGGCGCGTGTCGTGGTATCGGTATTGTCGGTATCGGTCAGCAGTCCGTAGCCGCTGATTCGTCCTGGCGGTTCGTGGAAGACCCGTGCGTAGTCTTGCACGATATTGCGGCGCAGGCTTTGCCACTGACCCGCATCGCCGGACAGACCCGAGACCACGATCATCTGCACGCGGTCCGTGTGTGGGTTGGCAATGACGGTGCCTGGCGCGGCGGTGGTCGACCAGATGTACATCAGCGTGGCATAGGGCAGCTCTTCGCCACCCAGGCGCTTTGCCACGTCCATCTTGGCCCGGTCGAAAAATGATAGCTTGCTTTTGTCGCCGTCAAATAAGAACACCAGTCGCGCTGGCGCGTCTTCCTTCGATCCGACGCGGTTGTCGGCGCCCTCGATCGGTTTTTCCGCTTTCCAGCGCCATGCCACGACGGGTGTGCGGACGAGGTCGATGTTACCTTCGTGCATCAGCGCAGAAGCAGAGCGGTTCGCATCCGCCTCCAAGACGGTGGTGTGGCCGTCGTGAACAAGCGTGTATTGCGTCACGGACTTGCCGTGCGCGACTGGCAGGTTCTTCCAGCCTGCGGGCAGTGGCGCGCCTGGCTCGATCGTGGAAAAGGCAATACCCGGCTTTTCGTCCTGGGCAAGGAGGGCTGACGGCAACAGAAGGAGCGCGATGTATACGGCGATCCAGACTGGCCGGGCGGTTCGTTTCCGCGGTCGACGTATCGAGGGAAGATGCATGGCTGGTCGCATTCGTTTTTTGGCTAGCACATCCATTGTAGTCGGCTCAGCTGACGGCATTTCAACGGACCTATTACGCCGGCGCCTGGGTTCTGTTGATCTGAACGCCGGACCGCGAATCTAAAGCACAAGACCCAACCCTGCGTTCGCGCTCTCTTGCACGCGGTGAGCAACAACCCGGCGTTATTGCCCCGTTGCAGCAAAACAATCCGCCTGAAAGCGGCCCCCAATCCGAAGGTCCGATGGCGACGTCGCCTCTTATGCCTCATTCACCGTCAATCATGGATTGCTGGAAAGCGGAGTGAAATTCGGTGTGAAGACCAGGATGATGCCATGTAAAACACGAATACTCTGCGATGTTCGACGGGGTATGCTGCACGGTAGATGCCAACAACCTGGGGCTGGAAGCCGGAGTACATTTATGGTTGCAGTCGCTAAAGCATCGGTAACAACAGACCACGCACGTTGAGACAGCAGTTAGCCATCCTGGTCGTGTGCTGCCTGCGCCATGGCCGGCCCGCGTTGGGGGCGCACGCCGCTGCGAGATTGAGCGACAAACATCTGCGTATATGCGCGAGCGTTTAGCTCTCACTTTCCGTCTCCGATGCACGGTCTTTGGGGGCCTGCAACCGGAGATCGCCAGTCGAAGCGCCGTTGCGACCTGCTTGTAACAGGACCGCGAATACGCTGACACAAGTGCCATACGGTTTACGGATAACCGTTCGCATGGGAAGGGCATGTTATGACGAGACTTCGTTTTCTTGCCGCCGTGCTGGTTGGGATCTCGGTGCTTTCGCCGCTGGCGCGAGCCGAGTCGGGACTGGGTGCGCCCGCTGTGGCGCAAGCATCGTCACCCCCGGCTGCGGTTGCGAAAGGCCGCCACTTGAACCTCGCGACCAAACCGTGGACCGGCGACTTCGACGCGATGCTCGAGCGCCGCTCGATCCGCTTCCTTGTGCCGTTCAGCCGTACGCTGAACTTCAACGACAAAGGTCAGGAACGCGGTCTGACCGCTGAACTCGCGCGCGATTTCGAACGTTACCTCAACAAGCGCTACGCCAGCCGGCTCGGCAAACGCCCGGTGACAGTCTTCCTGATTCCAACGACCCGGGACAAACTTCTGACGAACCTCCAGACCGGGCTGGGCGATATCTCGGCGGTCAACCTGACGGCGACTGAACCGCCCCGGAAATGTAGGAGACTTCGGATCTTGGCTGTAACGGGAGATTTGAAGCATGGAAAGCGAAGGCAAG